>NZ_JBHZAH010000014.1:0-61885 GCF_042754225.1 Rhodococcus sp. NPDC059234 | reverse complement strand
CCCCGCACCGCCAGGGTGCGGGGTTCGCGTGCGTTCGATCCGATGTCCCGCTAACCGGGAATCGACTCCCTCCGGGGTCGTCGACACGCTTGGGTGGTGACGGGTGGGCCGTCGTGACCTCGCGGCCTCGGCCGGCCCCGCGCCGCGCTCGCACCCGACGACCAGGAGGAACAGTGACCCCACCGGGCCCGAATTCCGTCGAAACCGCCGCCGTCCTCGCCGACGACATCGAAGCCATCAAGCGCGTCTTCGCGGGCAGGCTCCGCGTGATGGACACCAAGCAGTGGGACCTGTACGCGTCCTTCCACACCGACGACATCGTCAGCGAGACGTGGGGCGGACTCCCCACCGCCAAGCAGCCCGCCGCCGACGGCGAGTCGAACCGCGTCGTGGGCGGCGTCGCGCTGACCCGGGCGATCAGCCGGCTCCTCGACGGACCGGTTCGGGTGACCACGGTGCACCACGGGCACTGCCCGGAGATCACGGTGACCTCGCCGACCACCGCCACCGGCATCTGGTCGATGGAGGACAAGCTCTGGTGGTCCGAAGGCGACGTCGAGCACCACCTGCACGGCTACGGCCACTACCACGAGAACTACCGCAAGGTGGACGGTCGGTGGTTCATCAGTTACCGCAAGCTGACCCGCCAGCGCGTCGACGCGACGCCCGGCTTCTGGTCCTTCATCGAGGAGTTGTGAGCACCACCGTGGCCACCACCGAATCCCCGCTCCACCGGCCGATCCGCATTCGTGGGCTCGAGCTGCCGAACCGAATCGTCATGTCCCCCATGACCCGGACCTTCTCCCCGGGCGGCGTGCCGACCGAGGAGGTCGCCGGCTACTACCGACGGCGGGCCGAGGGCGGCACGGGTCTGATCGTCACCGAGGGCGTCGGCATCGATCACCCGGGCGCCGTCGACCATCCGGACGTGCCGAACCTGCACGCCCCGGCGGCCCGGGACAGCTGGCGCCGTGTGGTGGATTCGGTGCACGAGGCCGGCGGCCGAATCATCCCGCAACTCTGGCACGTCGGGCCGCTGTTCGGCGCGATGCGCGACGTCCCCGAGACCACGCCGATGCGCCCGTCCGGGGTCTGGGGCGACCCGGGCGTGACGTCCTACTCGCAGGACTACGTGGACCGGGCCGTGACGCCGACCCGCGCGATGACCGAGTCGGACATCGCCGACGTCGTCGCCGCCTTCGCCGACGCCGCCCGGACGTCCGTCGAACTCGGCTTCGACGGCATCGCGGTCCACGGCGGTCACGGCTACCTGCTCGACTCGTTCCTGTGGGCCTCCACCAACCGTCGCGACGACGCATGGGGCGGAGACCTGCTGCGCCGCACCGCGTTCCCCGTCGCGGTCGTGCGCGCCATCCGCGGGGCGATCGGCGACGACCTGCCGATCGTGTACCGCTTCTCGCAGCACAAGCAGCAGGACTTCACCGCTCGGCTCGCGGACAACCCCGAGGACCTCGGCACCATCCTGTCCGCGCTCGTCGATGCGGGTGTCGACGTCCTGGACGCGAGCTCGCGCCGGTTCGACGCCCCCGCGTTCGAGGGCAGTGATCTCTCGCTGGCCGGCTGGGCCAAGAAGACCACCGGCGCGATCACCATGGGCGTCGGCTGCGTCGGGCTCGGCAAGTCGCTGCGCGACGGCAGGCTCGCCGGCGGCACCGTGGAGAGCGTCGACAATATCGACGAGCTCGAACGACGCATCGGCACGGGCGAATTCGACCTGGCCGCGATCGGGCGTCTGCACCTGGCCGATCCGCGGATCGCCGAGACGCTGCGCGGCGGCGGGCCTCTGCCGACCTTCGACCGCGTCGCGCACGAATCGATCCTGACCTAGCAGCCGCGCGTCCTTCCGGCCCGCCACCGGGCCGGGAGGACTCACGGTGCGGCTGCCCGCCCGGCGGCGCTACGGAACCGGGAAGGTTCCGAACCCGAGACCGATCGGCACCTGGAACCATCCGGCGTGCGCGGACGCTCCGACATCGGCGGTCGCGGCGATCGTGCCGCCACCGGTGGTCACGGCGACCGGGGGGTAGGCACACCACTCCTCGGGCGGGATCGGTCTGCCCTGGCCGAGTTCCGTGTGGGCACGGACCAGCGCGGTCCCGGACGCCCCGGTGGCCAGGTTCAGCCAGTGCACCGTCACGTCGAGACAGTCGAGACCGGACAGGAGCTGCGGCAGCACCGCCCCGAAGGTCACGACGCCGGGCACCGACCCCGTCGACGCGGTCGGTACCAGCGACACCGGCAACGGGAAGTTGCACATCAGAACGCTGAAGCACCCCGAGGTGAAAGCCACCGGCACCTGGAAGGCGGTGGTCGCCGGCGCGGGCGGGCTTGCCGCCGCCACCGCGGCCGAGCCGAACGGCAGGGCGAGAACCCCCGCGGACACGGCGATCCGGACGAACCGGGACGAGCGACGAAAGTCCAAGTGGCGCATGACGTGACTCCTCACGCGTGATACCGGTCCCCCGACCCAGCTCGAGTCTCACCGTACTCGCCCCTATGTCGAGTGTGTGCAGGTAATGACCGGCCGCTGCCGGATCTCCGACGACAGCCGCACATCACCATTGACCAAAGAACGGAATCGGTGTTCACTCCTTGGGCATGGCGTACCGACGCACCCCGGCCGTCCAGGAACGGCTCAACTCGATGCGAACCAGACTCATCGATTCCGCGATCGGGCTGGTGGCCCAGCACGGGTACGGCGGCTGCTCGATGTCGGCGGTCGCGGCCGACGCGGGCGTCGGCACCGGCACGGTCTATCGGCACTTCTCGAACAAGGGCGAGCTGTTCGCCGAGGTCTTCCGGATCGTGTGCAGCCGCGAGGTGGCCGCGGCGACGAACGCCGCAAGCGCCGCGCGCGCCGACGGCGGCCGCTGCATCACCGCGGTCTCGGCCTCGGTGCAGACCTTCGCCGACCGGGCGCTGCGCGCCCCGACCCTCGCCTACGCGTTGCTCATCGAACCCGTCGACCCGCAGGTCGACGCCGAGCGACTCCTGTTCCGCGAGTCCTTCCGCGACTCGCTGGCCGTCGCAATCGCCGAGGCCGCGGACGCCGGGGAGATACCCGCTCAGGATGCAACGGTCACCGCCGCCTGCATCGTCGGCGCGATCGGCGAGGCGCTTGTCCTGCCGTTGGCCCGCGGCCACGCCGACGACACAGTCGTTCCCACCATTCTGACCTTCACCCTTCGATCGCTAGGGAGTCCGACATGAGTGCCACCCACGAGGTCTTCAACCAGGTACCCCCGCTGGTCGACTACGACGCGGCCGACCATCCGCCGATCCTCGAGGCGCTGCAGCGCGTGGGTGCGCACGCCGAGCTCGACGAGCTGCACCGCGTCGGCCGACTCGCGGGCAGCAAGGAGGCCCAGGACTGGGGCGACCTCGCCGAGGCGCACCCACCGATCCTGCGCACCCACGACCGCTACGGACATCGGATCGACGAGGTCGAATACGACCCCGCCTACCACCGGCTGATGACCACGGCAGTCGAGATGGGCCTGCACGGCGCACCGTGGGCGGACCCGAGCCCGCACTCGCACCTCGTCCGGGCCGCCAAGATGGCGGTGTGGGGCCAGGTCGACGCCGGACACGGCTGCCCGATCTCGATGACGTATGCGGTTGTCCCGGCCCTGCGCCACAACCCGGAGCTCGCCGCGCAGTACGAGCCGTTGCTGACGGCCCGCGTCTACGAACCGCGGCTCGCACCGCCGCTGACCAAGCCCGGTCTGATCGCGGGCATGTCCATGACCGAGAAGCAGGGCGGCTCCGACGTCCGGGCGGGTACCACCCGGGCCGTCCCGCAGGCCGACGGCAGCTACCTCCTCACCGGTCACAAGTGGTTCACCTCCGCGCCGATGTCGGACGTGTTTCTGGTCCTCGCGCAGGCACCCGGCGGACTCTCCTGCTTCTTCCTCCCCCGCGTCCTGCCGGACGGCAGCCACAACCGGATGCACCTGCAACGTCTCAAGGGCAAGCTCGGCAACCATTCCAACGCGAGCGGCGAGGTCGAGTACGACGAGGCCGTCGCCTGGCTGGTCGGCGAGGAGGGGCGCGGCGTGCCCACCATCATCGAGATGGTCAACATGACCCGGCTCGACTGCACCATCGGCACCGCGACGGGGATGAGGGTCGGCACGGCGCAGGCCGCGCACCACGCGACTCACCGCGTCGCCTTCGGCGCCCACCTGGTCGACCAGCCGCTGATGAGGAACGTGTTCGCGGACCTCGCGGTGGAATCCGAGGCATCGACCACGGTCGCCCTGTGGCTGGCAGCGCTCACCGATCGCGCGACGGCGGGCGACGGGCGTGCGATCGCACTGCGCCGGATCTCCCTCGCGGTCAGCAAGTACTTCGTGTGCAAGCGCGGTCCGATCCACGCGGCGGAGGCACTGGAATGCCTGGGCGGCAACGGATACGTCGAGGACTCGCGGATGCCGCGGCTCTACCGGGAGGCTCCCCTGTTGTCGGTGTGGGAGGGCTCCGGCAACGTGGCCGCCCTCGACACCTTGCGGGCGATCGCGAAACAGCCCGAGACCCTGCAGGTCTTCTTCGACGAACTCGACACCGCGGCCGGCGCCGACGCTCGCTTGGACGCCGCGGTGGCCACGCTGAAGGCGAGCTTCGGCGACCTCGAGACGGCGGCGCACCGGGCCCGCCGGATCGTGGGCGACATGGCGCTCGCACTGCAGGGGTCGCTGCTCGTCCGGCACGGGCACCCCGCGGTGGCCGACGCGTTCTGCGTCAGCCGACTGTCGGGCGACTGGGGCAGCGTCCTCGGAACCCTCCCGACCGGCGTGGACACCGCGGCGATCATCGCCCGCGCCACACCGAAGGTCGGCTCGTGAGCGACCACGCCGGCACCCGCCCGGCGGCGTGGCGCGAGGGCTGGGACGAGGGCGACGACTCCCTGTTCGCCGGGCGCGAGATGGACACGGCCGCACAGCAGGTCGAGTACAAGACGCTGACCTACGAGGTGACCGGTCGCATCGCGCGGATCACGTCCAACGACTGCTGCTCACCGGCGACTGCATCGGCGGCAGGCCGTCGACTGGGGCCTCGCTGTCGAGTCCGCTCCCCCCGAGGAACTGGATGCCCAGACCGAGGGATCTGGTCGGCCGGATCGCGATGATGCCGATCAACCAGCTGATGAAGGTCAAGCTCGCGCTCAACAGCACGTTGCTGGCCCAGGGCGTGGCCAACTCGACGATGGTCAGCACCGTCTTCGACGGGGTCTCCCGCCACACCAGGGAGGGATACGGATTCCAGTTGCGCTCCGCCACTGCCGGTTTCCGCGAATCCGTCCGAGAACGCGACGAGCCGTTCGGCGACCACATCGGGACGGCTTCACACAACGGTGATGCCGTCCGATCCCGCTCGGCGGCCGGAGACGGGTCAGCCCGGGTCGATTCGCGGCAGCCGCACCCGGAACACCGTGCCGGCGCCCGGTTCGGACGCCACCGTCACGGTGCCCTCGTGCGCGGCCACGAGCGCCGCCACGATCGAGAGCCCCAGCCCGGTGCCGCCGGATCCCCGGGTCCGAGAGGAGTCCCCGCGATAGAACCGTTCGAAGACCCGCTCGCGCTCCTCCGGCCCCAGCCCTGGCCCGGTGTCGGCGACCTCGAGCAAGGCATCGGCGCCGACCGTGCCGACCCGCACCGTGACCGCCGCGTCCGCCGGGGTGTGCCCGAGGGCGTTGCTCACCAGGTTCGAGAGCACCTGCCGCAGCCGCGCGTCGTCCCCGAGCACCTCGGGGAAGCCGGGACCGTCCACGACCTCGAGGCTGATGTCACGGTCCGGCGCGACGGCCCGCGCGTCGTGCACCGTGTCGGAGGCCACCGCGAGCAGATCCACCGGTTTCCGCTCGAGCGGACGCTGGGCGTCGAGCCGGGCCAGCATCAACAGGTCCTCGACGAGCAGCCCCATCCGGGATGCCTCGCCCTCGATCCGCGACATCACCAGTTCGGTGTCGGTCATCGCACCCTGCCGGTACAACTCGGCGAAGCCTCGGATCGTCGTCAACGGGGTACGCAGCTCGTGGCTGGCGTCCGCGACGAAGCGACGCATCCTCTCCTCGGACCGGCGGGCGGATTCCTCGGAGGCCTCGGTCGCGGCGAACGCGGTCTGAATCTGCGCGAGCATGCCGTTCAGCGCGACGGTCAGCCTGCCGACCTCGGTCCGGTCCTCGCGCACCGGGATTCGCTGGTGCAGCCGGCCCGCAGCGATCGCGGCGGCGGTCTTCTCGACCTCCGCGAGCGGCCGCAGGCTGCGCCGCACCACGAAGTAACCGGCCACGCCGAGCGCGACGAGCACCGCCACCCCGATGCCGACCTGCAGGCCGATCAGCCGCTCCACGGTCAGGTCGATGTCCGCCAGTCGCATCGCGACGGTGACGGTCCCGTTCGGCGTGGTGACGGTCAGCGCCCGCCAGTGTTCGTCGGGGTGGCCGATCGACCCGACGGTGACCGGGTCGGGGCCGGGGTTCGCGGGCAGCTCCGGCTCGACACCCGACAGGTCGTTGATCACCAGCCGGGTGGCGCCGTCGGGCGTCTCGCTGCGGACGTAGAACGGGCTCGGCGGACGGGCCGGTCCGGGTTCGGTGGTCGGTGGCGGCGGCAGCGGCCTGCCCTCGCGAGGCTTGGCCCAGCCGTGCGCGGCCTCGCGCAGGGACGTGTCCGTGCGCGCGATCAGCGAGTTCTTCATCGCGGAGGTCACCGCGATCCCGGATGCGGTCAGGCCGAGCGCGGCGAGCACGAGGAGCGCGGCGACCAGGGTGAAGCGCAGCGGCATCCGGTGGAGGCGGCGCACCGCGGCTACCTCGGCTCGCGCATCACGTAGCCGACCCCGCGCAGCGTGTGGATCAACCGCCTGTCGCCGGTGTCGACCTTGCGACGCAGGTACGACACGTACGACTCGACCACCCCGACCTCCCCGCCGAAGTCGTAGTGCCACACGTGGTCGAGGATCCGTGGCTTGCTCAGCACCACACCGGCGTTGACCATGAAGTACCGCAGCAGGGTGAACTCGGTCGGCGAGAGCGAGACCGGATCGCCGCCCTTCCACACCTCGTGCGTGTCGTCGTCGAGTTCGAGGTCCGCGAACCGGATCCGGGACGGCTCGGCGGCGTCCGGATCCCGCGAGACGCGGCGCAGGATCACCCGCAGTCGCGCAACGACCTCCTCGAGGCTGAACGGTTTGGTGACGTAGTCGTCGGCGCCGAGGGTGAGCCCGGTGACCTTGTCCTCGACCGCATCCTTGGCGGTCAGGAACAGCACCGGCGCGTCGACGCCGTCCGCACGAAGACGACGAAGCAGACCGAAGCCGTCCATGCCCGGCATCATCACGTCGAGGATCATCGCGTCCGGCCGGAAGGCGCGGGCCTTGTCGAGCCCTTCCGGTCCGTTGCCGGCGACCTCGACCTCGAACCCCTGGAATCGCAGGCTCACGGACAGCAGTTCGACGATGTTGGGTTCGTCGTCGACGATCAGGACACGGGCCTCGGTTCGGTTGGCACTCACGTCCTCATCATCACCGCGCGTGCTGGACTCCGCCTGATGGTTTGCTGGGAGCTTCCTGTGAGTCGGTCGCCGGTCCGTGCGCTAGGGTTAACCTGCGCTCCCTCCCCGGGAGTTCCCCGGTTCCTGTCGACGTCGGAACCGGACGCAGCACTCGCGGTGTGGCTCAACCTGTTCGTCTTCGAGCGCACCGACCTCGACGGTCACCGCACCGGACGCCCACCGTCCGGTGTCCGGTTCGTGCCGTCCTCCGACTCGATCCGGGATCGGGTGTTCACGCATCCGCGAGGGGTCCGGATCGCGAAGCGTCCGCCGGGCGGTCCCACCAGGGATTCGCCCGGCGGACGACCACCTGTCGATCACCTGCCGACATCGGGGTTCGACGCATCCGCCGATGCGGCACACTCTGGGTGTGACTTCCGACAAGTGCCCGCACGCCACCTCAGGGCTGTCCCCCGCGGCCGCCCCGGTGCCTGCCACGCCCATCGGGCCGAGGGTCGCCATCCCGAAGCCACGCCACCGCCTGCCGGTGCTAGGCGATCTGCTGAGCGTCGACCCCGCCAAGCCGGTGCAGAAGGAAATGCGGATGGCCGCCGCGCTGGGTCCCATCTTCGAACGCAAGATCGTCAATCAGCGCCTCGTCGTCGTCTCCGGGGTCGACCTGGTCTCCGAGGTCAACGACGAGTCCACCTGGGCGAAGTCCCTCGGCCAGCCGATCCGGAAACTCCGCGGCATCGCGGAGGACGGACTGTTCACCGCGTTCAACAACGAGCCGAACTGGGCGAAGGCCCACAACATCCTGAACCCCGGCTTCAGCCAGGCGGCGCTGCGCGGCTATCACGGCTCGATGCTCCGGGCCCTCGACGGCCTCCGGTCCGCGTGGGACGGCGCCGCGGAGACCGGCCTCCCGGTCGACGTCGCTCGGGACATGAACCGGCTCACCCTCGACGTGATCGGACTCGCCGGGTTCGGATACGACTTCGGCTCGTTCACGAAGTCGGAAGATCCGTTCGTGACGGCCATGTCGCGGGCACTCGAACACGTCAACCGCACCTCCAACGACCTGCCGTTCGTGCGTAAGCTGTTCGGCCGCAAGGCCGCCTCCCAGCACCGGGCGGACATCGCGCTGATGCGCTCGGTCGTCGACGACGTGATCGCCGAACGCAGTCGCAACCCGGGCGGTCACGACGACCTCCTCGACCTGATGCTGGGCACCGTCGATCCGGACAGCGGGGAATCGCTCGACCCGGTGAACATCCGCAACCAGGTGATCACCTTCCTGGTCGCCGGGAACGAGACCACCGCGGGGACACTCGGATTCGCCCTCTACTACCTCACAAAGCACCCCGAGATCGCGGCGACCGCTCGCGCGGAGATCGACGACGTGGCACCCGGCGACGGTCCCCTCTCGTTCGACCAGGTCGGGAAAATGCGGCACCTGCGCCGGGTCGTCGACGAAACCCTGCGACTGTGGCCGGCGGCGCCGGGCTACTTCCGCAAGGTCCGGGTCGACACGGTGCTCGGCGGCCGGTACCCGATGCCGCTCGGTTCGTGGGTGTTCGTGCTGCTGCCGCAGCTGCATCGAGACCCGGTGTGGGGCAACGACACCGAAACGTTCGATCCGGACCGGTTCCTGCCCGAGCAGGTACGCAAGCGTCCGCGCGACGCGTACCGGCCGTTCGGGACCGGCCCCCGGTCCTGTATCGGACGCCAGTTCGCGCTGCACGAGGCGGTGCTGACGCTGGCGGATCTGCTGCGCCGGTACGAGTTCGAGGCCGATCCGACGTACACTCTCGACGTCCAGGAAGCGGTCACCCTCAAGCCACGCGGCTTCACCCTCCGGGTCCGATCGCGATGACCGGGAGCGTCGACACACCGTGAACGAATGGCACCTGATCGAGACGTTGGCCGAGGACTCGCCGACCGTGGTCAGCACCGGCGGAACCGTGCGCGCGTGGACCTCGACCGGCCGACTGTCGCCCCGCCCCGACGTCCGGGTCGAACCGCTGGTCGAGGCCGTGCGGTCCGGCCGGCGTCGAGAAGTCCTGGAGGCGCAGAGCCATCGGGGCGAACGCCGGCGGTACCGCCTCGAGGCGTTCCCGGTCCTCGGTCCGTCCGGGGAAGCCCACGGCGTCCAGCTGTGGATCGGAGACGCCGGGGTCGAGCCGACCGCGCCGCGGATCGCGTCCGGAATCTCCTGGCTGCTCGAACGACTCATGATCGCACAGACCCTCGAGGCCTCGATGATGTCCGGCGTCCTCCCGGAGGATCACGTCACCGAACGGACGCCCGCCGAGTACTACGCCAAGGCGGTGAAGTTCGACGAGTCGGAGTCGCTGTTCGCGCTGGCCTTCAACCCCCAGCCGGGCGCACGGTGGGACGCCGACATGAGCGTGCTGCACGCGGACGGCCGGATCATGCGGTGGCACTGCTGGGCCAGGGCCAGAACCGAACCGGGGCAGACCGGCCTGCGGCTGCTCTGGCACGACGTCACCGACACGGTGGAACCGCGCCGACCCACGCTCGCCGAACTCGGCATGCAAGAGGTGATGCGCGGGGCGGGGATCTACACCGCACTGTTCGAGACCGAACTGGGCCTGCTGACCATGTGGTTGGCGGAGCCCGCCCCCTGGGTGCACTGGCGCGGTATCGAGGGCGGCGACCGGATCATCCACCCGGACGATCAGGGCGTGCTGGAACTGGCCCGCTCGCGATTCGAGGCGGGGTCCACCGAGCCCGTCGATGCGCAGGTTCGGCTTCGGGCGGGCGAGGACGAGTGGGCGCTGTCGCGCCTGCGCATCTCGCCCTATCCCGGCGGCCTGGGCAATCGGCTTGCGATCGTTCAGATCTCGCGCGCACCGCAGCGCTAGCACTCGGCATCTCCGACCGAGGGTGACCGAACACACCCGTGGCCGGGACACGTCGTTTGCTACGGTAAAGACGTCAATACGACACCCGGACGAGCAGCACCGTACCCGGCCAGCGACAAGACGGTGCCTTGGGAGAATCACACCATGGCATGGATTGTGCTCGTCATATCCGGAATCTTCGAGGCCGTCTGGGCCACCGCACTCGGCAAGTCCGAGGGCTTCTCGAAGCTGGTCCCCTCGATCGTGTTCGGCGTCGCCCTCGTGATCAGCATGGGCGGGCTCGCCTACGCCATGCGCACCCTTCCCATCGGCACCTCGTATGCGGTCTGGGTCGGGATCGGCGCCTCTCTCACTGTCGCCTACGCGATGATCACCGGCTCCGAGTCGTCGTCGATCGTGAAGATCCTGCTCATCCTCGGCATCGTCGGCTGCGTCATCGGCCTCAAGGCGCTGCACTGACCCGTCGCCGCACCCGGACCGGCCGTGTTGCCCGTCACCTCAGGGTTACAGTTACCCCATGAACCTGGTGGCGATGGTCACACTCCCTGCGCGGGCCGGCCTCGCGCTCACCGATTCGGCGTTGGGAGTTGCCGAAACCGCCCTCGGCGCCGCCCGCGTCCTGCTCGCCGCCTCGACGGGACCGGGCGCGGCGAGTCTCGGTGGGCTCGCCACGGCCAACCCGTCCGGTCCGCTGAAACTGCTGCAACAGGTCGCCGAGCTGGCCTCGGACGAGCGCCCGCTCGGTCAGGCGATGCGACCGGGCGGACCGCTCGACCGGCTGCTCGAGCCCGGCGGCGTAGTCGACCGCCTGACCGCACCCGGCGGCACCCTCGAGCGGATCATCGAGCCAGGCGGGCCGCTCGAGCGCGTCCTGGCCACCGGCGGACCGGTGGACCGACTGCTCGACGAGGACGGCCCGATCGAGCGACTGCTCGCCCGCGGCGGTCTGCTCGACCGGATCACCGCCGAGGACGGTCCGCTCGAACGGCTCACCGCCACCGCCGGTCCGCTCGAGACGCTCACCAAGGAGGGTGGCCTGATCGACCGGGCGCTCGAGGAGGGCGGCATCCTGGAGACGCTGCTCGCCGAGGACGGCGCGCTCGAACGGATCATCGTCGAGGGCGGGCCCCTCGATCAGATCGTCTCGTTGTCGGAGACGCTCGCCGCGCTCGCACCCAACCTGGAGAAGATGGGCGACAGCATCGAACTGCTCCGCGAGACCGTCGGCGTGCTCAGTTCGGCCGTCGGCCCGCTCGGCGAGTTGGCCGGACGACTGCCCGGCCGGTGGCTCAAGGGCGGCCGGAGCAACGGCGCCGAGTACTGACCTGCCGCTCCTCAGGACCGATTTCCGGCGGACCGGCTCGACACTCGTAACCGCGGCGCCAGCGCCCGCGAAAGAGGGCGCTCATCTGAGCGCCTGCGTGGCGGGCAGGATGCGCCCGCGAACCTCGCCGAATCCGATTCTGGCGCCGTCGGCCCCGGGAGCCGTCGCCGAGATCAGAATCTCGTCGCCGTCTTCGAGGAAGGTGCGGGACTCGTCGCCGACCGCGATGGGTTCCGCACCACCCCAGGACATTTCGATGAACGCACCGCGCTGGTCCACGGCAGGACCCGACACCGTCCCGGATGCGAACAGGTCACCGGTACTCGCCGCCGCGCCGTTGATGGTGATATGGGCCAACATCTGAGCCGGCGACCAGTACATCTGGGCATAGGGCGGACGCGACACGACATGGCCGTTCCACTCGACGGCCATGTCGATGTCGAGGCCCCAACGCTGCTCGCCCCGCAGGTACGGCAGCGGCTTCGGATCCTGTACCGGGGTGTCGACCCGAGCCGCCTCGAGGGCGAGCATCGGCACCACCCACGGCGAGATGGAAGTGGCGAACGACTTCCCGAGGAAGGGGCCCAGCGGCACGTACTCCCAGCTCTGGATGTCCCGCGCCGACCAGTCGTTGACCACCACGGCGCCGAACACATGCTCCGCGAACTGGTCCGGGCTCACCGACTCGCCCATCGTCGACGGCACACCGACGATGAAGCCCATCTCGGCCTCGATGTCGAGGCGGCGCGTGGGACCGAAGTCGGGGGCGTCGCGCTCCGGGCTCTTGCGCTGTCCGCAGGGACGGACGATGTCCGTGCCGGACACCACGACGGTGCTCGACCGCCCGTGGTAGCCGACCGGCAGATGCTTCCAGTTCGGCATCAACGGCGGGGTGCCCGGACGAAAGAGCCGGCCCAGGTTGGTGGCGTGGTGCTCCGACGCGTAGAAGTCCACGTAGTCGGCGACCCCGACGGGCAGGTGCATCGTCACCGCATCGATCGGATGAACGGCGGCATCGGCGATGTCGCGCGTGACCAGATCGGCGACCTGCTGACGCACCTCGATCCAGCGAGCCCGGCCCTGCGCCATGAAGGAGTTGAGGATCGGCAGCGCGAACACCGGATCGCCGAGCGCGACGGACAGATCAACCACCGAATCACCCACCCGCACACCAACCCTCGGGGACGCATCGGCGGTCGAGAACACGCCGTACGGCAGGTTGCCGACGCCGAACAGCGATCCGGCAGGAATGTCGATGACCGTCACGGCAGTACCCTCCGTCGGTGTTGGCGGCGACGCCGGCGGACCGGCACCGGCTACTCGTCGTCCTCGCTACGGCGAGCCTTCGGCGCCCGGCGCGTGCAGGTGGGTCTCGAGGAACGCGAACACCCGCCGCCACGCGTCCTCGGACTGCTCGGGTCCGTAGGCGAAACCGGTGATCCGCAGCAGAGGTTCCGGCGCCGGCAGGTGATTCGCGAAGCTGTGACCGACACCGGAATACGTCTTCACGTCGTGCGGGACGTCGAGCCTGTCCAGCGCGCCCGACAGCTTGGCGCCGGCGCCGCGGAGGAAGGGGTCGCGGGTGCCGAAGCTCGCGACGATCGGGCAGGCCCCGCCGAGGGCCTCGTCGAGCTGCCGCGGCAGCACACCGTAGAACGGCGCCGAGACGTCGAACCCCTTGGGCGCCATCACCAGCGCGAAGCCACCGCCCATGCAGAATCCGACCACCGCCACGGTGCCCGTGCAGCGCTCGTCGGCGACGAGGCGCTCGCGCGCGGCGAGCAGGTCTTCGACGGCCCGGCCGCGGCGACCGATCAACTCGCGGAACACCCGTGGCACGCAACGCACCCGGCCGCCACGCGAGTAGAGGTCGGGGGCGAGTGCGAGGTAGCCGTGATCGGCGATGCTGCGAGCGATGTTCCGGATGTCCACACTCAGGCCCAGCATGTCGTGCACGACCACCACGCCGGGGAACGGCCCGCTGCCGGAGGGTGATTCGAGAACCGCACCGAGCGGACCGTCGGGGGCGTCCAGGGTGATGGCAGGCATCGCACTCCTCAGCCGGGCGTCTGCTTCCGCACCGAACGATAGCGCCCGATCGACGGCGGCGCGACGGCTCGACCTATCGCGAGGAACCTCCCTCCTCCGGCTGCCCGCCACGAAGCCGTGCCAATTCCGCCTCGACCTCGACCAGCCTGCGATGCAGCGCCTGGATGCTGGCCATGCAGACGCCGTTGGCGTCGACCAGAGCGATGGTCCGATCCGAGGAGCCGAGACCGAACGTCGCGGCGAAGTCCTGCGCCATCGGGCCCATGTGCCGCACCGAGTCGTGGTCGAATCGATAGCTCCACACGCTCACGGGCAACGTCGCGAGGCGTTCGAGCACATCGTTCGCGCCGACCGGAACCGGTCGCTCACCTCGAACGCCGCGACGGCGGCTGGCGTGGGATCGCAGCCATTCGAACGGATGCTGCGCCACAGACGGTGCTCGAGTCTTCCTTTCCTCCCGATCGGAGTCGATCCGCCGGCCGGGAACGGTGGACCGATCCGCCATGGCGGATCAGCGCTCGAGTGGACGAATGTGATGCTTGGCCGATGCGTCGCTGAGCAGGATGCCGACACCGGCCCCGAGCAACCCGAGACCGATCGCTGCCGCTGCGCCTGCCAGGCCAATTGCGAGTCCGAGCATGACTCCTCCGTAGCTCGTCGAGTCGATTGCCGGGGCGACCTCGACGTGGGGCAGCCCCACGTGGGATTACTCCTTCCACGGTCGTCCTCGACCCACCGGATAGCAACAGTCCAGGCGATCGATTTGCCCCCGGAGCGTCAACTGTTCGCACCGGTGCCGACCGCGCCCGGTTCGTCTGATACAGATACCCGCATGAAACGCATCACGCTTGCTGTCGTGGCCCTCGCCACCGTCTCCCTGTTCGCCGCCGGTTGCGGGTCCGATTCCGAGTCCACGTCCGCGGCGACGAGCGCCGCCCCGACCTCCGACGCCACCGCGCTGGGTGCCGCGTCGGAGGTCGCATCCACCGGCGACACCTACCTCGACACGTGCAACGGCGTCTTGAACTACGTCAAGACGCTGCAGGCTTCCGGACTGACCGACGGCGCCAACTCGCCGCAGGCCATCGGCGAGGAGTTCGTCAATCTCGCGAAGACGGCTCCGGACTGGGACGCGAAGTCCGAGAAGGACAAGGCCGACTTCCAGCGCGGCGTCACCGCCGGCGTCGAAGGCAAGTGCTGACCTGATTTCCCCCGAAAGCCCCCGCCCGACTCCCGTCGGTCGGGGGCTTTCGACTGCCGATCCCCACCCGATGAACTGGGTAACTGAGAGTGTGCCGGGCCGCCCCTTCAGGGAGGGATTCGCAGGTCCGCCCGAGTCGATGAATACCAACTGGTCCTTTGGTAGCCAATCGCGGTGACGGTGGCTACAGTCGGGTTCCACCACCTGATCCGGAGCCGGCACCGACCCCCCGACCCCTCCCCTCCAACAGCGCGATCAGTCGAGTCCGGCCATCCGAACCGAGCGACCAAGGAGATAGCTACCGTGACGCTGACCTCGACCACTCGCGCCAAGTCCGCCGCGATTCGACTCACCGCAGGTGTCGTCCTGGCCGTGGGCCTACTCGCCGCCGCGGTCAAGGGATTCGGCCTGCCCGCCATGCGCTGAGCGACCGCACCGGACGGTCCGTCCGGCTCCGCGACCGCCCGGGCCGGCCGCGTCTGCGCTGGTCGGCCCCGTGGAGCCCCCTGTCAGGATTGAACTGACGACCTTTCGCTTACAAGGCGAGTGCTCTACCACTGAGCTAAGGAGGCGTACAAAGCGCGCCCATCATATCCGCAAGCCCCGGGACCCGAACAACCGACGGTGCGCCGGAGCGTGCATACCGTGAAACCCCGACCTCAGGCCGAGCCGGTCCGATATCTTTGGCACGACACATTCCCTGACGGGAGCGGTCCCATGGATCTCAACACCATCACCGATGTCGTGCGGCGGCCACTCGACCGCCCGGGCGTGCAGTGGCGAGACGGAGACGCCTGGCTGGCCGGCGGAACCTGGCTGTTCTCCGTCCCGCAGCCCTCCCTGCGCCGCCTCGTCGACCTCACCGCCCTCGGCTGGGACGCGCTGGTGCCCAGCGAGGCCGGCCTGCGGATCGGCGCGACCTGCACGATTCGAGAGCTGTACGAGCTTGCCCCGCACAGCGATTGGCTCGCCGCCCCGCTGCTGACGACGAGCTGCGAGGCCTTCCTGTCGTCGTTCAAGGTGTGGAACTCGGCGACGGTGGGCGGCAACATCTGCATGGCGCTGCCCGCGGGCCCGATGATCACGATGACGGTCGCGCTGGAGGCCACCTACACCCTGTGGGCGACCGACGGGTCGCAACGTACCGTCGACGCTGCCGACTTCGTCACCGGCGACCACGAGAACATCCTCGCCCCGGGCGAGATCCTGCGGCACATCGACATTCCCGTCGATGCACTGCGCAAGTGCCACACCCACCGCCGCTTCACGCTGACCCGCCTGGGACGGTCCACGATGTTCGTCGTCGGCACACGGACGCCCGGCACCGGCGACCTGACGCTCACCGTCACCGCGGGCACCACCCGCCCCGTCCGCCTGTCGTTCGCCACCTCGCCCGACGCCGAGACGCTGCGCGGCCGCATCGACGCACTGCCCGACGACGTGTGGTTCGACGACCCGAACGGCAGCCCCGAGCACCGGCATCACCTGGCGACGCATTTCGCCGAAGAGATCCGCGTCGAACTCGGGTAGGGAGAACGGCCATGGCTTACCGCGTGAACGGCCGGACATTCGACGAGGAGCCGGACCCCGGCCAGTGCCTGCGGACGTTCGTGCGCGAGCTGGGCCACCACGGTGTCAAGAAGGGTTGCGACGCAGGCGACTGCGGTGCCTGCACGGTATGGCTCGACGGCAACCCGGTGCACAGCTGCATCACGCCCGCGTTCCGCGCGGACGGCCGCGAGGTGACCACGATCGA
This sequence comes from Rhodococcus sp. NPDC059234, assembly GCF_042754225.1. Taxonomy (NCBI): domain Bacteria; kingdom Bacillati; phylum Actinomycetota; class Actinomycetes; order Mycobacteriales; family Nocardiaceae; genus Rhodococcus; species Rhodococcus sp. NPDC059234. The sequence continues at coordinate 45,153 of NZ_JBHZAH010000014.1, read as the reverse complement.
AGGCCTCGGCTCCCCCGAGAACTTGCACCCGGTGCAGCGACAGTTCCGCGATTCCCCTGGGTTCCAGTGCGGCTTCTGCACCGCGGGCATGATCATGACGGCGGCGACGTTCACCGACGCGCAGCGCGACGATCTGCCCCGCGCGCTCAAGGGCAACCTGTGCCGCTGTACCGGCTACCGTGCCGTCGAGGACGCCGTGAACGGGGTGACCGGGATCGAGGACGCGCCCCCGGGCGGGGCCGTCGGAACCAGCGTCGGCGCGCCGGCCGCCACCGCCGTGGTGACCGGCCGCGCCGAGTTCACGATGGACACCGCGATCGAGGGCATGCTGCATCTGAAGGTGCTGCACTCCACGCACGCCCATGCCCGCATCGTCTCGATCGACAAGACGGCCGCGCTCGCGGTGCCCGGCGTGCACCGCGTCTACACCTGGCAGGACGTACCGCGCAAGCCGTTCACCACCGCGATCCACACCGACCACCTCGTCGACCCCGACGACACCTACATCCTCGACGACACGGTCCGTTTCGTCGGGCAGCGCGTCGTCGCGGTCCTGGCCGAGACGGTCGGGGCCGCGGAGGAGGGCTGCCGCCGAGTGGTGGTCGAGTACGAGCCGTTGCCGGCGGTGTTCGATCCCGAGGAAGCGATGACCGACGGCGCCCCTTCGCTGCACGGCTCGGACGACCCGTTCGTGCGGGATCCGGTGCACAACATCCTGCTCGAGCTGCACGGGCACGTCGGCGACGTCGAGGCCGGGTTCGCGCAGGCCGACGTGATCCACGAGGGCACCTACTTCTCGCCGCGCGTGCAGCACGCGCACCTCGAGACCCACGGGTCCATCGCCTGGATGGAGAACGGCCGCCTGAACGTGCGGACCAGCTCGCAGTCTCCCTCGATCGCGAAGGTCAAGCTGGCGCACCTGTTCGACCTGCGTCCCGATCAGCTGCGGGTGTTCTGCAAGCGGGTCGGCGGCGGCTTCGGCGGCAAGCAGGAGGTGATCGCCGAGGACCTGGTCGCCCTTGCGACATTGGACACCGGGCGCCCGGCCTGCCTGGAGTACACCCGGGAGGAGGAGTTCACGACGGCCTCGCCGCGGCACCCGATGACGCTCACGGTCAGGCTCGGTGCCCGGGCCGACGGCACCCTGACCGCCGTCCAGGTGCGCAACGTCTCGAACACCGGCGCCTACGGAAACCACGGCGGCGAAACGCTGTTCGCGGGCGGTGCCGCCGTCATGCTCTACCGCTGCGCCAACAAGAAGTACGACGCGTACTCGGTGTACACCAACAACGTGCCCAGCGGCGCGCTGCGCGGCTACGGCATGACCCAGCCCGCGTTCGCCGTCGAGTCCGCCATGCACGAGCTGGCGGTCACCCTCGGCATGGACCCGCTCGAACTGCGCCGCCGCAACATCGTGCGACCCGGCGATTCGCTCGTCGCCTTCGACGACGGTCCCGACGACGTCGTGTTCGCCGAGGACGGCCTCGCGCGGTGCATCGATCTCGTCGACGAGGCCCTGCGGCGGGACGGCTCCGTGCCGCCCCCTGGCGACGACTGGCTGGTCGGGACCGGCTCCGCCAGTTCGCTGCACGAAACCGCGCCCCCGACCGAACACGTCTCCGAAGCATGGGCCACCCTCGGAGACGACGGTACCTACGAGATCGCCGTCGGCACGGTCGAGTTCGGCGAGGGCACCTCCACCGCGCACGTGCAGATCGCGGCCGCCGTTCTCGGCACCACGCCGTCGCGGGTTCGGCTCGTGCAATCCGACACCGACCGAACGGGATTCGACACCGGTGCCTTCGCCAGCGCGGGTCTGTCCGTCGCCGGCAATGCCGTGCTGCACGCGACGACGGCACTGCGCGACCGCATCCTGGCATTCGCCGCCGCGCACACCGGGTTCGATGCCGCGGCGTGTTCGATGGACGACGACCGGGTGCGCTGTGGCGGCACCAGCGTGACGCTGTCCGATCTCGTCGATGCCGCCCGTGCCCGCGGCATCCGGTTCACCGCCGCGCGCAAGGCCTACGGGTCGCCCCGCAGCGTGGTGTCCAACACCCACGGCTTCCGGATCGCCGTGCACCGGGTCACCGGCGAGATCCGCATCCTCCGCAGCGTGCAGGCGACCGACGCGGGCGTCGTCATCAACCCGGCGCAGGTGCGAGGACAGATCGAAGGCGGCGTGGCGCAGGGCATCGGCTTCGCATTGACCGAGAACTTCCACGTGGACGCTGCCGGGGTGATGCTCAACCCGAACCTGCGTAACTACCGGATTCCCACCTACGCCGACATCCCCCGCACCGAGGTGCTCCTGGTCGGCTCGTCGGACTCGGTCGGGCCGATGGGCGCAAAGGGCATGGCGGAGTGCTGCATCAACCCGGTGGCACCCGCGCTCGCCAACGCCCTCGAGAACGCGACCGGGCTGCGTTACCGCGCCCTGCCGCTGACCCCCGAACGCATCTACCGCCGTCTGGTCGAATCACGGCCAGGCGATCTGCCGGAGCGACGGTAGGAGGGCCCGATGGATGCCGAGGAACCCATCCGCGACACCGCGACCGTCATCATCGGGCAGCGGGTGCGTCCCGGGTTCGAGGCGGCGTTCACCGCCTGGCAGGAGGAGATCAACGCCGCTGCCTCGCGGTACGCCGGATTCCTCGGGGCCCAGATCGCCGCACCCACCGCCGTGCAACCCGACTGGGTGGTGGTCTACCGCTTCGATTCCGTCGCCAACGTCCAGGCGTGGATCAACAGCGCCACCCGCCAGGACTGGCTCGACAAGGGACAGCGGTACCTCGACGGCCCCGCGACCCAGCAGGTGATCACCGGCGGCTCACGACCGAACGACCAACTGGTGACGGTCGTCGTGACCCATCGTGTGGGCGCGGAGTGCATCGACGACTTCCTCGACTGGCAGAACCGTATGCAGTTGGCAGAGCGCCGATTCGAGGGATTTCGCGGCAGTGAACTCTTCCGTCCCATCGAGGGCGTTCAGGACGACTGGACCGCCCTCTACCGGTACGACAACGCTGCGAACCTCTTCACCTGGCTCACCTCGGCGAAGCGACGGCAACTCCTCGCCGAGGGCGAGAGGTTCCACGAGTTCACCTCGCGGACCGTCGACAACTCCTTCGGCAGCTGGTTCGCGTTCGACGAGAAGGGCGCCGAGGCGCCGCCACCGTCTGACGTCAAGACCTCCGTCGCCGTCTGGGTCGGCCTCTACCCCACCGTCGTGCTGCTCACCCTCGCGCTGTCCCCGATCGGAATGCCGCTCTGGCTCGGCCTGCTCGTCGGAAACCTGTTGTCCAGCTTCATCATGACCTTCGTGACCATGCCGCACTACGTGAACCGGATGCTGGGACGCTGGCTGCGACCGCCGCCGGACGCGCCGGAGCCAAGGACGAACCTGCGGGGGATCGCCGTCGTCGCCGGGGCCATGACGCTCTGGGTCCTCGTCTTCTACCTGGTGACGAGGCAGTTCTGGACCCTGCCCTGAGACGACACCGCAGAGAACGCCGGACCACGAGCGAACGGACACCTCCGATGCGCGAGATTCCGCAACAGGTCGCCGAATCGAACGGCGACCGGCGACCGGCGGCGGCCGTGCGCCGGCGCGAGGCGCTCGGGCTGCTCCTCGCCGCCGGCTCCGGCAGTCGGTACGGGTCGCCCAAAGTGCTTGCTCACGAGGGACTCTGGCTGCGATCCGCCGTCGAAGCGCTCTTGGGCGGCGGCTGTGGACACGTACTGGTGGTGCTGGGCGCCGCCGAGACACCCCTTCCCCCCGGGGCCGAGGCCGTGCACGCGCACCGATGGGCCGACGGCGTGGGCGAATCCCTGCGTGCGGGGTTGCGCGCCGCCGCCGACCACGCCGACGCGCGCTGTGCGGTCATTCACCTGGTCGACCTGCCGGACGTCGGCAGCGATGTCGTGGCCCGCGTGCTGTTGGCCGCGGCCGACTCCCCGAACGGACTGGCGCGCGCCTTCTACGGCGGCCGACCCGGCCATCCGGTCGTCGCGGCCAGGCGGCACTGGGAGCCGATGGCCGGCGCGGCAGCAGGCGAGACGGGAGCGCGCGAGTACCTGCGACGCCACGGCGAGATGCCGACCAGGGTGCAGTGCGAGGACCTCGCTACCGGCCGGGACCAGGACGGACCCGACCGCAATGCCCCTCCCGGCGAGCCACCCCTGCCGTACTCTGGCAGGCAGGTTCACGCCTTCGATGGGATCGAGGACTCACGATGACCACGAGAAGTGTGCGATGTGCGAGCCTGATCCCCCTTGCCGCGGCATCGGCGTTGCTGCTGGCGGGATGCGGCTCGAGCGGCAATAACACCACCCCCACCACTTCTGTGAGCGCCGCCGCCCCCTCGATGTCGATGCCCACGGGTAGCGCGTCGATGCACGCTGTCACCAAGGAGCAGGCGGAGCAGACCGCCGTCGCGACCGTCCCCGGCGGCACGGTCGCCTCGTCCGAACTCGTCCAGCACGACGGAAAACCCGTGTGGCACGTCCACATCCGCAACACCCAGGGCTGGGACTACGACGTGAACGTCGACGCCGCCACCGGCGCGGTCGTACCCGACAACCAGGACGGCCACGGAGAATCCTCGACGTCCCCCGCCGCACCGAACGCCGCGGGGCAGGTCACCAAGGAGCAGGCCGAGCAGACCGCCGTCGCGACCGTCCCCGGCGGCACGGTCGTCTCCTCCGAGATGAATCAGCACGACGGAAAGACGGTCTGGCACGTCCACATCCGCAACACCCAGGGCTGGGACTACGACGTGAACGTCAACGCCGTCACCGGCACGGTCGTGCCCGACCACTGAGGCGCACCCCTCGGCGATCAGCGCCCGCCGCGTACGCCGGGGCGGTCGGCCCGGAGGTTCTCGTTCGCGAGCGCGATCGTCGGATCGATCCGGCGCTGCCGGGCCTGAGGCTTCCTCACCGTCGCGATCCACTCCAGGATCAGCCGCTTCGACGACGGGAACCTGTCGAAGTTGGTGCGGGCAACGGTGTTTCGCCGCAACGACTCACACTGAGCTCGATCACGGCCTGGCCGCGGCGAGAACCTCCAGGTAGTGCTGGTTGTACATCACGCCGAGGATGTTGCCGAACGGATCGACGACGGAGGCGGTGACGAATCCGGGGCCGCGTTCGACCGGCTTCTCGTGCACGGTGGCGCCGAGAGACAGGAGCCGCTCGAAGCCGGCGTCGACGTCGTCCACGTGCCAGTAGGTGACCGGACCGGCGGGCTGCCCCGGACGACCGTGCGGCGCGAACCGGCCGTCGACGATGCCGAGCTCGTGCTGGAAGTCGCCGATGCGGAACTCGACATACGCGGTGTGGCCGTCGACCTCGTGGGCGAAGTACGCCTCGGTGCCGAGCACCTCGGTGTACCAGGCCTGAGCGGCCGCGACGTCGTCGGCGAAGAAGCTGACGGTGGTGAGTCCTCGCAACATCGGTGGTTCCTTCCCTCGTTCGGTTGGTGACAACAACAATCCTGCCGATCAAAGTGCTCACCAACTGAGCACTTTTCCGGGGAAGATGAGGATCATGCGTGCAGACCGGCTCGTGGCCACCCTCCTGCTCATGCAGGCCCGAGGCCGGGTCACGGCCGCCGAACTGGCCGGCGAGCTCGAGGTGTCGGTCGCCACAGCCCGCCGTGACCTGGAGGCGTTGTCCACTGCCGGCATTCCGGTCTACCGCAGGCCGGCCGCGGCGGCGGATGGTCGCTCGTAGGCGGCGCCCGCACCGATCTGTCGGGCCTGTCGGCCACCGAGGCGCGGGCACTGTTCCTGCTGGTCGGCCCTGCGGCTGCCGTGTCGGGCGAGGCCAAGGCCGCGCTGCGCAAACTGGTGCGGGCACTGCCGCAGACCTTCCGGGCCGAGGCGGAGGCCGCCGCCGAGGCCACCATGATCGACCCCACCCGGTGGGGCGAGCGCGAGCGCGACCGGCCCGCGATGGTGGACCTGTTGCAGACGGCCGTGGTCCGGCGGCGGAAGGTGCGGATCGGCTACGTCAGCGGCGCGAGGGAACGCAGCGATCGGCTAGTCGACCCGTGGGGCCTGGTCGACAAGGACGACACCTGGTACCTGATCGCCGGGACCGAACGCGGTCGGCCCACCTTCCGCGTGGACCGGATCGCGGAGGTCGAGACGACCGATGAATCCGCCGACCGCCCCGACGATTTCGAGCTTGCCGCAGCCTGGGACGAGGTGGTCGGGAAGATGGAGGAGAGACGCTCACGCACCTGGGCCACCGTGCTCATCGAGGCGCGGTTCGTGCCGATCCTGCGCGACCACTTCGGCAGGCACTGCCACGCCGACGGCGAGGTCGATGGCGCCCGAGCCCGGGTCCGCCTCGCCGCGCCGACCCCGCTGGACATCGCCCGCAACCTCGCCGGCTGGGGCGCGGCGGTGGAGGTCCTCGAACCGGAGGCGGTGCGCGGCGAGCTGGCGCGGATCGGCGCCGAGCTCGCCGGGCGGTACGCCGTCGACCGGTGAGACATCGTTGGGCTAGGCGAACTTTCGTCGGTAGATCACGTTCGCGGCAGCGTACGAGGCGACAAGGATGCCGACGCACCAGCCGAGTGCGACCCAGATGTCGGAGTCGACCGGCTGACTCGCGAGCAGGTCGCGGATCGCGTTCACGATCGACGTCACGGGCTGGTTGTCGGCGAAGGCGCGCACCGGTCCGGGCATGGACTCCGTGGGGACGAACGCGGAGCTGACGAACGGCAGGAAGATGAGCGGGTAGGCGAACGCGCCCGCGCCGTCCACCGAGTTCGCCGAGAGACCGGCGATCACGGCGAGCCAGGTCAGCGCCAGCGTGAACAGGATCAGGATGCCGGCGACCGCACCCCATTCGAGCACGTTCGCCCCCGAACGGAACCCCATGAGGATGGCGACGCCGACGACGATCACGACCGCCGACACGTTGGCGACCAGCGAGGTCAGCACGTGCGACCACAGCACCGACGATCGGGCGATCGGCATCGACTGGAACCGTTCGACGATGCCGCCCTGCAGGTCGTTGAACAGCCGCACGGAGGTGTACGCGACACCCGATGCGATGGTGATGAGCAGGATGCCGGGGAGCAGGTAGCTCACATACGATTCCGTGCCGGTGTCGATGGCGCCCCCGAACACGAACACGAACAGCAGCATGATCGCGACCGGTGTGACCGCGGTGGTGATGATCGTGTCCGGACTGCGGGTGATGTGGCGCAGGGAGCGCCCGGTGAGGGCGGCGGTGTCGCCGAGGACGTGGGTGGTCATCATCGTTCCTTTCGGTCGGAGCCTGCGGTGTCGGCGCTCGCCAGTGCGTCGGCACCGACGATGCTGAGGAAGACCTCCTCGAGGGTCGGCTGCTTCTCGACGTACTCCACCTTCGCGGGCGGAAGCAGTGCCTTGAGTTCGGCGAGCGTGCCGTCGACGATGATCCGGCCCTGGTGCAGGATCGCGATCCGGTCGGCGAGCTGCTCGGCCTCCTCCAGGTACTGCGTCGTCAGGAGCACCGTCGTGCCGCTCTCGGCGAGGTCCCGCACCGCCTGCCACACCTCGTTGCGCGCCTGGGGATCGAGTCCCGTCGTCGGTTCGTCGAGGAAGATGACGGGCGGGTCCCCGATGAGGCTCATCGCAATGTCGAGGCGCCGACGCATACCCCCCGAGTAGGTCGAGACCTTCCGGTTGCCGGCGTCGGTCAGCGAGAAGCGCGCGAGCAGCTCGTCCGCGATCGCCCCCGGATTGCTCAGGTGCCGGAGTTTGGCAACCAGCACGAGATTCTCACGGCCGCTGAGTATCTCGTCGACCGCGGCGAACTGTCCTGTGAGACTGATGGATTCGCGAACGTTCGCCGCCTGCGCGGCGACGTCGAAGCCGTCGACCGTCGCCGTGCCGGCGTCCGCCTTCAGCAACGTGGCCAGAATCTTCACCAGGGTGGTCTTGCCGGCCCCGTTCGAGCCGAGCAGGGCGAAGATGCTGCCCCGCTCGACCTCGAAGTCCACGCCGCGCAGCACGTGGAGCTGCTCGTAGGACTTCTCGACGCCCTGCACCCGGATGGCCGCCGGGGTGGTCATCGCCGCTCTGTCCGCTCGACGTCGTCGATCGCCTTGGTGAGGCGAGCGCGCTCCTTGTCGATCCACTGCTTGCCGGTGTAGGCCTGCGCGAACGTCTCGGCGAACTCGACCGGGTCGTCGCCGACGATCGCCCGCACCGGCGTGCCGTCGGCCGCGGCGCGCTCCCAGAGGTCGGCGGAGTCGCCGAACATCGTCAGGAGGGTGTCGCCGTCGGTGACGCCGCCGTAGTAGGTGAGGTACCGCTGAATCGCCTTCGCGGCGGTCGCGTACGGTTCGGGGAGGGCCTCGATGCGAGCCTTGTCCCGCTTGAACTGCTTCTTCTGCTCGAGCGAGCCGGTGAGGGTCTCGATCCACTTGGCGCCCATGGTCACTTCTCTCCTTCGTGTAGGTGTTCGATTCGTTCGGCGAGGAAGCTCCAGTTCCTCCAGAACTCGCTGAGTTGATCTCGTCCTCGCGCGTTGAGGGTGTACACCTTGCGCGGCGGCCCCTTCTCCGACGGAACCTTCTCCACGTCGACGAGGTCACGCTGCTCGACCCTGACGAGCAGGGCATAGACGGTGCCCTCCGCGATGTCCGCGAAGCCCTGATCGCGCAGCCGGGCCGTGATCTCGTATCCGTAGGCGGGTCGCACCGCCAGAATCGCCAGCACGATGCCCTCGAGGACTCCCTTGAGCATCTCGGTCGCTTGCTTGCTCATCGAACCTCCTCCCAGTACTCAGTGTTGATGACTACCGGTACAAAGTAACACTGAGTACCGGTAGTTAGCAACACCGAGTACCGAGGTTTTTCGTCCGCTGTTCGACCTGCGCGAAATCGCCGAAGTCGCCGCTACCGACCGCCGAGCGGAACCGGCCCGCCGCCGACGGCGACAGCCGCAGCGCACGTCACCGCCGGTGCGGCGGCGAGAATTCCGTGGCGGGCCGCCCCGACGCCCGGGCGACCACGAACAGCGTGAGCCCGCACGCGGTGACAAGCGCCCAGACGGGACGGGACGCCTGCGCGAGATCCGTCCCGGTCGCACCCGCGACGATGCTGCCCGCGATCGCGACCCCGACGGCCGCGCCGAGCTGACGTGCGGTGGACGTGATCGCGCCGGCGACGCCCGCGCGATCGGAAGGCAGTCCGCCGACCGCGGTGTTGGTGATCGGCGCGTTGGCGAAGCCGAACCCGATGCCGATGAGCAGGTACGCCAGCAGCAGGTGCCACAACCCGGTGTCGCTGTCGAGTGGAACGAGCACAAGCCCGCCCGCGGCGAGGAAGCCGCCGGCCAGCAGCAGTGGCGGCCGCGGCCCGAGGCGCCCGACCAGGCGGCCCGACAGGGGCGCGCAGACCGTCGCCCCGAGCGCCAGCGGAAGGGTGGCCGTCCCGGCGACAACCGGGGTCATTCCGCGAGCAGGCTGTAGGTAGAGGGTGTTGATCAGCAGCGTTGCGTTGAGGGCGACGAATACCGCGACCGCGCCCACCACCGCTGCAGTGAAGGAAGGCCGCCGGAAGAGGCGCGGATCAACCAGGGGCTCAGGCCGGCGGGATTCGATTCGGACGAAGGCGACCGTCGCTGCGGCGACGCAGCAGTACCCGATCAGCGCCGCCGTGGAGGCCCATCCGATTCGCGGCCCCTCGATCAGCACCGCGACCGCAACGCCGACGATGACCGCCAACAGGACCTGACCAGGAAGGTCCGGCTTCCGCGCTGGTTGCGCCCGGGACTCCGGCACGAACACCGCACTGAGAATGAGGGCCGCCACGATGATCGGCGCGTTGATCCAGAACACCGATCGCCACCCGAGGCTCGCCACGAGGGCGCCGCCCACGACGGGTCCCGCGGCCATGCTGAGCCCGAAGGCCGATGCCCACACGCCGATCGCCCGCGCGCGCTCCTTCGGATCGGTGATCACGTTCACGACGATCGCGAGGGCCACCGGACTGAGCATCGAGGCGCCCACGCCCTGGACGGCGCGGGCCGCGATCAGCGGGCCGGTCGAGGGCGCGAGCCCGCAGGCCAGCGAGGCGAGCCCGAACACCACCAATCCGAGCTGGAACACCCGTCGACGCCCGAATCGGTCCGCCAGTGCACCCGAGGAGATCAGGAGTCCGGCCAGCACCAGCGTGTACGCGTCGACGGTCCATTCGAGCCCGAGCGTTCCCATGTGCAGGTCCGACCCGATCGCAGGCAAGGCAATGTTGACGATCGTCGTGTCCATGCCGACGAGGAACATGCTCGAACAGCAGACGGCCAGCACCGCCCGACGTCTGCGCGCGCTCGAGGGGCGCGGGGCGAGCAGTGCGGTCCGGTTCGTCATCGGCGGTCCCTTCGGTAGTTGTTCACCACCGAATGCTCACGGCCGACCCCGTCGATCCCCCAGCACATTTGCGAAGACTGCAAAATGGTGGGGTGGACGACGACCTGGACCGGATACTCGGAGACATCGGCCCGCGACTACGCAGGCTGCGCAAGGACCGTGGCCTCACCCTGGAGGCGCTGTCGGCCGACACCGGCATCTCGCTGAGCGCACTGTCTCGGCTCGAGTCCGGCCGCCGTCGCCCCACCCTCGACCTGCTCATCCCGCTCGCACGGGCACATCGCGTCGCGATCGATCAGTTGATCGCCGCGCCCGCCACCGGGGACCCCCGGGTCCACCTCGCCCCCGTCCACAAACGCCGCGGCACCACGCTCGTGCCGTTGACCCAGTACCCGGGCCGGGTGCAGGTGTTCAAGGAGATACTCGCTCCCCGTGAGCAGAAGTTGGTTTCTCACACCGGTTACGAGTGGCTGTACGTACTCGCGGGCGAACTGCGCCTCGTCCTCGGAGAGCGGGAATTCACCCTTCGGCCCGGCGAGATTGCCGAATTCGACACCACCGAGCCGCACTGGTTCGGCCCCGCGAACGGGTCTTCCGTGGAGATCTTGCACCTGTTCGGCCCGCGCGGCGAACAGGCCGTCGTCCGAACGCAATCGAAGGACTGACGCAGGGCGAAGCCACCACGGATTCGATTGCTGCACAACCGGACGACCCGCGACCAGCATCGGATACATGCGCCGAACGAAGTTCTTCCGCGCGGGATTCGCCACGTTCTACGTGCCCTGATCAGATGATCGCGGCGCTACCGACCACCGAGCGGCAGTGGGCCGGCGGGCAGCGGCGGCAACGTCCCCAGCAGCGACGGCACCACCGTCGTCGCCTGCGGATCCGCTCGGCCCATCCCGAACTTGCGCACCTCGGCACCCGCGGCATCCCTGCCGCTGACGAGCAGGTCCGCACCCGTCGTCGTACTGGTCGTGGCCACCTGCACACCGCCGCCCCCGAACGGCTCGAACGAGGCGATCTGCCGGAAATCCACTTCGCCTGCATGATGATTCGGGCTCGACAGGTACATCCCCGGCTCGCCGTCCAGCCGCAACCCGCTCGACCACACTCGCACCGTGCCCGCGCCGTCGGCCATCCCCGTGACGATGCTCTTCGCGCCGCCCTCCGCGCCGGCCACCCAGCCCGTCGAGAGTGAGACGCCGCCGCGATAGCTCTCGTCGAAGGCCAGGAACTCCGAGGTCATCCTCGGCTCGACGGTGCGCTCCGCCGCTCCCCCGTGCGCGCCGTGCCCGCTCTTCGCCGCGGCCGCGGCGGTCGGCTGGAACAGGTCGTAACGGAACGTCTTCACGCTCGGAGCCTCGCCCCGGCCGGGGGCGGTGACGATGCTGGCCCGGCCGGACGAGGCGTCGACCATGCCGGTGGCGACGCTGACCCCGGACGTCGATCCGGGGTACGGCGTGAAGGTGGAGAACACCTCGGGCGCCGCGTGCTTGTCAGCGGGCAGGGCGGAGGAGAACACCTTGACCTGCGACGGGGCGCCCGGGCCGGTGCCCACGACGATGTTGTCGGCCAAGGGGTTTCCGTCGATTCCGGCGCCGGCGACGGTCAGTCCACCGCGGAAACCGGTATCGAACGGGGCGAACCGGGACAGCTCGGCGCTGAACGAGCCGTCGGCGCGGTCGGCGCCGTCGTAGACGACGACCTCCGGCGCCGCGCCGGGGCCCGTGCCGACTACGAGGTCGAGCACCCCGTCGCCGTTCACGTCCGCCATCGCCGCCGTCGGCGTGCCCTCGAAGGACGGGAACGGCGTCACGGCGGCAATCACCCTGTCGCCGTTGCCGTCGTGGACCTGCACGGTCGCGGGAGTGCCCGGCGACCCCGGCACCGCCACCGCATAGGTCGAGACCTCGGGAATCACGTTGACGAGCGCCATCAGCCCGTTGTCCTCGTGGTTGAGCCGGTGGCAGTGGATCACGAACGTCCCGGTGTACTCGCTGAACTTCATCCGCAGCGTCAACGAGGCAGGGACCAACGGGTTCTCGTGCTCGTCGGTCACCGGTGCCGGAACATTGATGTTGTCCACTCCCCACGGCTGCACCCCGGTCCTGGTGCCGGCCACCGGATCCACGATGTCCATCACCTGGAAGTCGTTGACGTGGATGTGCATCGGATGCTCGTCGTTGTTGAGGTTGGTGATCGACCACTCCTCCACGGAGTTCAGCCGCGGCTGGATCAGCGGGATGTTCGGGAAGGTGTTGTCGTCGAACTGATAGGTGAAGGCCTTGGGATCGCTCTTGCTGGCCTTCTCGTTGCCGAACCCGCCCGCGACCGTGAGCGTGCGCTTCACGTCCGGCGTCATCACCGAGGTGTCCACGAAAGAGGTGAAGGCGTCGAGGTTCTGACCCGGCTCGAACGGCGTGGTCCGTCCCTCACCGCGGTCGGGCGTCACATGCAGGAGGGTCTGGGTGGGGAAGGTGAAGAAGCCGTCGGCGTAGCTGATCGCCGACGGGTCGACGGTCACCGTACCCAGGACGGCCGGCGGATGCTCGGTACCGTTGTTCGTGTACAGCACTCCGGGATTGGTGACGGGCTTCGCACCTTCGAGCGGCGGCATGTCGAGCACGAGGTCGCCGGTCTTCGGCATCGTCACCGCGATCGCGTACCGCGACGCCGGCGGGATGACGAGCCTGGTCCCGTCGCCGCCGACCGGTCGCTCCACCCGGGTGTAGGGGTTGCCGTCCTGCCCGACGATCGCGAACGTCGGGTGGCGGCCCGTCGCCGTCTCGGTCAGCCGGACCGGCATGTATGCGAAGTCGCTGATGTTCGCCAGCACCCAGATCTCAGTCTGGCCCGGCTTCAGTCTCAGTTCCGGCTGGAACTGCCCGTTGATCGTGTACTGCACGTCGCGCTCGTTGTCCGGCAGCGACGGGTCCGCGGGTACCGTCGTCGTGTCGCCGGCGAAGGTCTGCAGGTTGCCGGGCACGAACTGGTTCTCTCCACGGTGGTTTGCCGGCGACAGCGGTCCGGCATACCAGTTGGTGACGTACCGGGAACCCTTCGTCGTCTGCGAGAAGTTCACGGGGGCCAGGCTCGGCGTGTAGGTGCCGTCGGCGAGCTGCGAGCCCTGCGGAGGCTCGAGGGTACTCACGTACTGCGGCCAGCTCGGGTCGTTGAGCTGGTGGCTGCCGCCCCTTCGGTCGAACACGAAGTTGTACTGCAGCGCCATGTCTCGGATCGGGACGTCGTTCCGCGTCACCAGCGGCAGGTTGCCGTCGGGCCGGCCGATCTCGAGCATACCGGCGAGCCCCAGGTAGGTCTGCTGTGCGGTGACCGTGTGCCGGTGACTGTGATACCAGTACATGCCATTCGGCATGTCCGTCGGCACCGCGTAGTCGTAGACGTTGCCCATGCCCGCGGGGATGTCGAGCAGGACGTTGTCGGCGTTGCCGTCCGGGCTCACGTGGACCCCGTGGGTGTGCAGGTTGAGCGGCGCGGACGTGAGCGCCGGCGGGTAGACCGGCACGTCCCCGCCCGCGGGGGTGAAGGCCGGGTCGTAGAAGTCCGCGATCGTCAGGCCCTGCAGGTCGTTGTCGTAGTGCACGATCAACCGCTCGCCCGGATCGACCCGCAGTGTGGGTGCCGGATAGAGGTCGTCGCCTTTCGTGGACCCGTCCGAGGCGGTCCCACGGATCAGCTCGTACGCGAACACCAGGAAGTTGGAGACCGGGCGCGAGGTCGTGTCGAGGGCCACTGTGCCCTGGTGCGCCGACAGTCGCACCTCGAGCACGCCGTCCCTGCTCGACAGCTTGACCGGCTCCCGGTACGCGGCCGGGGCACCGTGGGCACCTACGTTGACGCCCGGCGTGGTGCTCGTGCCCGATCCACCCGAACTGCATCCGGCGAGAATCAGCACCATCGACGCGATCAGCGACGCGACGACGGTGATCGGCCTTCGACGATTCGCGACCATCGGGCTGCCCCGTTCCGGATCGTGCACGCGCCGACGTCCCGCGTCGACACTCAAGCAGCATAAACCCGTTTCCTGCCCCACCAGGCGGCCCGAAACCGATTAGCGTGAGCGTCATGAGTACCTCCGAGATCGCCACGGTCCTCGCGTGGCATGACGCGCTCAACGACTCCGACATCGACACTCTCCTGGCACTGTCCAGCGACGACGTCGAGATCGGCGACCACACCGGGGCCGGCCAGGGCCTGACCACCCTGCGCGAGTGGGCCTCGACCTCCGGGCTGACCATGACGCCGGGCCGGATGTTCGTGCACCACGGGGTGGTGGTGGTCGAGGAGCAGACCACGCTCGACGGCCAGACCTCGACCACCGCGACGGCCTTCCGCGTGGTGGACGACCAGGTCACCTCCGTCTTCCGGCACGATTCTCTCGAATCTGCTTTCGCCGCAACCGATCTCAGCGAAAAGGACGCGGTCTCCTGACGTGTCGAGGTGGCGCGGCGCAGTCACCTCGCTGAACAAGCTCATCGGCGAGGAGCGCGCGGTGGTCGACGCCCCGACCGCCGCGCCCACCCCGCTGCGACCGATCGACCTCACTGACGACGCCCGCGTCGCCGAGGTGCTCGACCTGGCGGTGCGGTCGGGCGAAGTACTGCTCGCGTCGGGCACCTCCGCCATCGACACCACCAACCAGGTGCTGTTCGTGGCCGCGACCTACGGGCTCGCCCGGTGCGACGTCGACGTCACCTACAACGCGATCCGCGTCAGCGCACAACGCGGCCCCACCATGCCGCCCGCCACCAGCATGCGGGTCGTGCACTACCGGTCGCTGGACTTCACCCGCCTCGCCGCTGTCGACAGGCTCACCCGTCGGCTGCGCACCGAGGCCGTCGAGCCGGACGAGGCACTCGCGGCGCTCGAGGCGATCACCGCGGCCGCACATCCCTACAACCGCTGGACCGCGACCTTCGCCTGGGCCGCGATGGCCGGGTCGGCGTCGGTGCTGCTGGGCGGCAACTGGCTGGTCGCCATCATCAGCTTCCTGACCACGATGGTGATCGACCGCGTCAACCGCAGGCTCAACCGGATCGGTCTGCCGTTTTTCTTCCAGCAGGTCACCGGCGGCATGATCGCGGCGGCGCCCGCCGGCGTGCTCTACGCCTTCCGCGACCACATCGGATCCGGCATCCAGCCCTCCCTGGTCATCGCCGCGGGCGTCATAGTCCTGCTGTCCGGATTGGCGCTGGTCGGCTCGGTCCAGGACGCGATCACCGGCGCGCCGGTCACCGCCGTCGCCCGGTTCTTCGAGGTCCTCATGATGACGGGCGGGATCATCGCGGGTGTCGCGATCACGCTGCGCATCGCGGCGGCGGCGGGCTCGACCCTGCCAGTGACGGTGCCACCCGCACTCTCGCCGGCCTTGACCCAGATCCACGTGCAGGTCGTCGCCGGCGCGTTCACGTCCCTGTTCTTCGCCGTCGCCTGCTACGCGGAGAGGCGTGCGCTGACCGCGGCCGGACTGGGCGGTGCGGCCGGAATTCTGGTGTACTACCTGGTCCTGGGCCTGGGCGTCGGTCCGGTGATCAGTTCGGCCGTCGCCGCGACGGTGGTCGGATTCGTCGGCGGCCTGATGGCCCGCCGCGCGTTGACCCCGCCGCAGGTCATCGCCGTCGCCGGCATCACACCGCTGCTACCCGGCCTGGCCCTGTACCGCAGCCTGTACGCGCTGCTCAACGACCAGCTGCTGGACGGGCTGGGGTCGTTGCTGTCCGCGTTCGGCATCGGAGTGGCGCTCGCGGCGGGCGTCACGCTCGGCGAGTGGGCGGCGCGCACCCTCCGTCGGCCGCGCATGCTCCGTAAAACAGACGCGCTCCGGCGTCCGATCCTGCGTCACCGCAGAACGGACCCGGAGCGGGTCGACCGAAAGGAAAGGTCCTAGCCGTTACCGGCGGCCTTGTCCTTCTCCATGGCCTCTCGCAGGCTCTTCGGACGCATGTCGGTCCAGTTCTTCTCTACGTACTCGACGCACGCCTGTCGGCTGTCCTCGCCGAAGACCACACGCCAACCCTGCGGCACCTCGGAGAAGGTCGGCCACAGCGAGTGCTGGTCCTCGTCGTTGACGAGAACGTAGAAGCGACCGTCTTCGTCGTCAAAAGGATTGGTGCTCATCTGGCCTCGCTTGTCGCAAACTCGTTCTTCGAACTATCCACCCCTGTGGAAGCCTCGACAATATCAACAACGGGCGAACCGGATCGGTTAACCAGCACCGAAGTGAGAATCTCACCCGCCCGAACCGCGACATTGGACAGCAGCGAGGCGGTCAGCCCGTGTGTCTTCTCGGTGCCACCCTGCAGGTAGATCCCGCCCCGAACGTCCGGCGAGGTCACCAGCCGGTAGTCCCGTCGCACCTCGGTCACCTCGCCGCCCGCGGGCGCGAGATCGCCGATCAGGGTGCTGAGCGGGGTCGGGGTGAACCCGGTGGCAAGGACCACCGCGTCGCACATCAGCGTGTCCGTGAGCCCGTCGAGGTTGCTGCGGACGCTGACCTCGATACCGTCCGGCCCGTCCACGACGGACGAGATCTCGGACGCGCGGCGCATGAAGAGCCGGCGCGCGCCCCGGACCATCTCCTGGTACTCGGTCGTGTACAGCTCGTTGATCAGCTCGATGTCGACGACCGAGTAGTTGGTGCTGCGGTGCAGCGACAGCAGGCGCTCCCGCTCCTCGCGCGCGGCGCCGTGCAACTCGTCGACGGTGGCCGGGTCGAAGATCCGGTTCGCGTACGGGCTGTCGTCGGCGGGGCTGTACCCGTAGCGCGCGAAGACACTGTGCACCTCGGCCTGCGGGTAGTGGCGGTGCAGGTACTGGACCACCTCCGCCGCGCTCTGCCCGGCACCGAGGACCACGAAGCGCTGGTGCCGCACCTCGGGCAGTTCCTCGATGCGGAACAGGAACTGGTGGTTGTGGAAGCACCGCGGCGACGTCGTCGCCCACTCCGGGATGCGCTCGCGCAGGCCCGCCCCGACCGCGACGTTGCGGGCCCGGGCGATCTGCCCGTCCGCCGTCGCGACCTCGAACTCGTCGACGACGCCGTCCGGCCCGCGCACGCCGGTCACCCCGGTGACCGCCGCGCCGTAGCGGACGTCGGCGTGCACTCGGCCCGCGGCCCACTGCAGGTAGTCGTTGAACTCGTGCCGGGTCGGGAAGAAGGTCTGGTGGTTGACGAAGTCGACGAGCCGGCCGCGGTCGAACAGGTACGAGAAGAAGCTGAACGTGCTCGCCGGGTTGCGGAATGTCACCAGATCCTTGGGGAACGCGATCTGCATGGTCGCCCCGTCGAGCAGCATGCCCGGGTGCCAGACGAACCGCTCCTGGCGTTCGACGAACCGCGCGGTGATCCGGTCGGCGGGCGCACACGTGGCGTTGTGCTCCTCGATGGCGATGGCCAACGCGAGGTTCGACGGGCCGAAGCCCACGCCGACGATGTCCAGCACCTCGTCCGTGCGTGTCGATTCCATGACAGTTATCCATCCTCGCCGGATGGTCCGGCGGCCGCGGTGCTCGTTGCTGACAATGCTCGGGCCCCGACACTCGGCCCGCGCCGAATAGTAGCGCAGCCTATCCTAATTAAGAAGACGCTCGCCCTCACCGGCCCACCTCCCCGACCCGAAGCCCCTCGTCCGCGCACACGGCGACGAGCACCGCGTGCAGCCGATCGGCGAGCGCACGTACCCGATCCTGCTCCAGCGCGTCGGCCCGATAGCCCAGCACCGCGTGCACCGGCCCCGGTCCCACGGGTTCGTAGAAGCTCAAGGTCAGGTCCGAGACGGGTGCGCCGACCGGGACCGGCAGGAGACCGCCGAACACGCCGTCCACCACGTCGAGGCGAGCCTGCTCGTGATGCACGATCGTCACCTGGGGGCGCAACACGTCACCGCCGAGATCACTTGCCACCTCGTCGAACCCGACGTCCTGGTGATCGAGGGCCGACAGGTTGCTCTCACGGACCCGCGCCAGCAGCTCGGCGAAGGTCGGATCTCCGGAGGTGTCGGTCCGCAGCACGACAGTGCCGAAGAAGCAACCGATCAACCCCGACAACGCCTCCTCCGGCCTACCGGCGACGAGGGCTCCGATCGGAAGGTCTTCGCCCACACCCGATTCCGTCAGCACTACCGCCAGAGCGGATTGCAGGACCATGAACATCGAGGACCCGGTCCGGCGCGCCAGTGCGTCGATGTCCTCGTGCAGCCGCTCGTCGATGGGCAGGCCGACCACCTCGCCGCGCGGCGCACCACCGGGCCGCTCGCCCGGCAGGGCGAGATGCTCCGGCAGCCCGGACAGTCGGTCCCGCCAGTAAGCGAGTTGGGTTGCGTGCCTGCTCGACTCGTCCGCGGGATCGCCGAGCACCTGATCCGACCACGCCACGTAGTCGCGGTAGCCCACCGGCAACTCCGGCAGCACCGGTGCCGATCCCGCGACGCGGGCGGTATAGGCCGCGAGCAGCTCGCCGAGCAGCGGCACCACCGACCACTCGTCGACGGCGAGGTAGTGCATCACCAACAGCAGCGCCTGCTCGCCGCCGGCGCCCTCGACCAGGTGGACACGCAGGGGCGCATTCGCGCCCAGGTCCATCGGACGCTGAGCGAGCTCGTAGACGAGCGCGCGCAGGTCCCCGTCGCCCGCGTCGAGGAGATCGAGCTCCGGCGCGGGCACCGCCCGGCCGAACACGGCAGGAGCGGAGCCCGCGGAGCGACCTTCGGCACAGTCGTCGCGCTCGACGAACCCGGTCCGCAGCGGCTCGTGCCGGGAGACCACGTCGGCCAGGGCCGCCGCCAGCGCGGTGGCGTCCAGCGGACGCTCCGGGTACAGCGACAGGGCGTGGCTGGCGGTCGCGGAGTCCCGGTAGTGCCGCCACTGCCTGCGCTGCGGGGGCGACAACCGCACGTCGCCATCGCTTCTCGGCACCGGGACGAGCAGCGGTCGCTCCCCCGCCCCGGCCCGTTCGGTCAGCGCGGCGAGCTCCGCGACGGTGGGCGAGTCGAACACCTCCCGGATGCTCAGCTGCGCGCCGAGCCGGGCCCGCACCCGCCCGACCAACTGCATCGAGGCCATCGAGTGCCCGCCGAGTTCGAAGAAGTTGTCGTGCACGCCGATCGAGGGCAGGTGCAGGATCTCCGCGAACAGTTCCGCGAGCACCCGTTCGCGTTCCGTGCGCGGCGCGACGTCACCGGTCAGCTCGGCCCAGTCCGGCGCGGGCAGCGCCTTCCGGTCCAGCTTCCCGTTCGGGGTCAGCGGCAACGCCCCGACCAACGCGATCACCACGCTCGGCACCATGTAGTCGGGCAGCGACGCCGCCACGTGCGCACGCACCGAGGCGGGGTCCACGACCGCGCCGTCGACGGGCACCACGTACCCGATCAGTCGGGCGATTCCGCCGTCCCGATCGGCGATCACGGTGGCCTGGTTCACCTCCGGGTGATCGGCCAGCGCGGCGACGATCTCGCCGAGCTCGATCCGGAAGCCCCGGATCTTCACCTGGTCGTCGACGCGACCGAGGAAGTCCACGTTGCCGTCCGCTCGCCAACGCGCCAGGTCACCGGTGCGGTACATCCGGCCGGGCCCGAACGGGTTGGCGACGAACCGTCCCGCCGTCAGACCGGGCTTCCCGAGGTACCCGCGGGCCAGGCCACGACCGGCGATGTACAACTCGCCCGCCACACCGACCGGAACGGGCCGCAGCCGCGCGTCGAGGACGAACGCCTGCTCGTTGGGGTCGGGGATGCCGATCGGGACCGCCTGGTTCCATCCGGGCTGCGCCTGCCACAGCGTGTTGTTCACCGTGGCTTCGGTGAGGCCGTAGGCGGCAAGCAGATTCAGCCGCTCCGCCCACCGACCGATCAGGTCCGGCGGCACTGTCTCGGTGCCCACCAGCACGGTGCAGCCCTCGGGGACCACGCACCCCGGGGGCAGCGCGGCCATCAGCGACGGCGGGATGATCGCGTGCGTCACCGCGTGCTCGTGCATGAAGTCGGTCAGCTCCGGCCCGGCCACCCGGGACCGGTCCGGCACGATCACCAGCCGCGACCCCGTGCACAGCGCCATCGACAGCTCGAACACGGCGACGTCGAAGCCGACCGAGGCGAACTGCATCACCACCGAACCCGGGGTCAGCCGCATCCGGTCCTCCGCGGTCGCGACGAGGCTCGAGATGCCCTCGTGCGAGACCACCACGCCCTTCGGCCGGCCCGTGGAACCGGACGTGTAGATGACGTACGCGGCGTGGTCGATGCCCGCCGGGACGACTCGCCGCGGCGCGACCGCCGCGGCGAGCTCGGCGACCGTGCCGGGCTCGTCCAGCAGCACCCGGGTCAGCCCCGGCACCTGCGCGATCCGCTCGGACTCCGCTCGAGTGCTCAGCAGTACCGCCGTGGCGGAATCGGTGAGCAGGTACGCAATCCGGTCGGCGGGGTGGTTGAGGTCGAGGGGCAGGTACGCCGCTCCGACCTTGAGCACCGCCAGCACTGAGGCCACCATGTCCACCGATCGCGGCACGGCGAGGGCCACCACCGATTCCGCGCCGACGCCGCGCGCGGCCAACAACGCGGCGATCCGGTCGGATCGCCGATCGAGCTCGGCGTAGGTCGCGGCGCCCAGCTCGTCCACGACGGCAACCGCGTCGGGCGTGGCCCGCACCCAGCGCGCGAACGATTCGTCCAGGGTCTCCTCCGGCACCACGCGACCGGTGTCGTTGAACGCCACCAGAACCCGCTCCCGCTCGCCCGGCAGGAAGACGTCGACCGCACCCACCGGGGCCTCCGGGTCGCGCGCGACCGCGACGAGCAGGGCCAGCTGCCGGCGAGCGACGGCGTCGGCGGTGGACCGGTCGAACAGGTCCGCGCCGTACTCGAGCCGCAGCGCGATCCGGTCCTCGTGCAGGTACTCCGTGAAGTTGAACACCAGGTCGAACTTCGCGGTGCGCTCCTGGAGCGGCACCGCCTCGAGCGTCAGGTCGCCCACCTCTCGGCCTCCGGCTCGGGAGTCAGCGCTGCTGGTCACGTCCGCCGTGCGGCTGTGGTAGCCGACCATCACCTGGAACAGCGGGTTTCGCGCCAGGGTGCGAGCCGGGTTCACGCGCTCGACCACCGACTCGAAGGGGACGTCCGCGTTGGCGAACGCCGCCAGGTCCAGTTCCCTGACCCGGTCGAGCAGCTGCGTGAAGGTCGGATTGCCGGAGACGTCGGTACGCAGCACCAGGGTGTTGACGAAGAAGCCGACCAGGTCGTCGAGTCCCTCCTCCGTGCGACCGGCGATCGGCGCACCCAGCGGCAGGTCCTCGCCCGCACCGAGCCGGGAGAGCAACGCTGCCGCGGCGGCGTGCAGCACCATGAACATGCTCGCGCCCCGTTCGGCGGCGATCGCCCGCAGTCGCGCGGTGGTCCCGGCGTCGAGGTCTAGTTCGACGGCCCCGCCGGCGAAGCTCGGCCGCGCGGGCCGGGCCCGGTCGGTGGGCAGCGCCAGCTCCTCCGGCGCCCCGTCGAGAAGCGTCTCCCAGTACGAGAGCTGCCGGCTCAGTACCGATTCCGGGTCGGCGGCGTCGCCGAGCAGGTCACGCTGCCAGAGCGTGTAGTCGGCGTACTGGACCGCCAGCGGCTCCCAGTGCGGAGCCTGGCCGCCCGACCGCGCCGCGTACGCCACCATCAGGTCGCGCAGGAAGGGCCGGTCGGACCACTCGTCGGTGGCGATGTGGTGCAGCACCAGCGCGAGCACCTGGTCGCCGCATCCGTCGGTATCGCGGCCGAGCCGGATCACGCTGCCGCGCACCGGGATCTCGCGAGTCAGGTCGAAGGGCCGCAGCACGGCCTCCCGGACCAGGTCCGCGACGGCGTCCTCGGTGCCGTCGACCACCGTCAGCTCGGGCGTCGCCGTGTCGAGGATCCGCTGCGCCGGAACGCCGTCGGTCTCGGTGAACACGGTGCGCAGCGATTCGTGCCTGGCGACGACGTCGGCGAGCGCGGCGCCGAACACCACGGTGTCGAGGTCACCGCGCAGGCGCAGCACGATCGGGAAGTTGTAGGCGGCCGACTGCCCCTCGATCTGCTGGATCAGCCAGAGCCGTTGCTGGGCGGCGGACAGCGGCAGGACCTCCGGTCGCGCCGTCGCCGTCAGCGCCGGTCGAACGGCGCCGTCGCGGCCCCGGACCCGCTGCGCCAGTTCCGCCACGGTGGGCGCCTCGAACAGGTCGCGCATGGACAACTCGGCGGCCAAGGCCGACCGGGCGCGACTGATCAGTCGGGTCGCCAACAGCGAATGCCCGCCGAGGTCGAAGAAGCTGTCCTCTACGCCGATTTCGGTCACGTCGAGCACCTCACCGAACAGTGCGCACAGCACCTCCTCGACGTGATCAGCCGGCCCGCGGGAACCGCCGCCCACCGCCTCCGGGACCGCAGGCAGCGCGCGCACGTCGAGCTTGCCGTTGACGGTCATCGGCAGGGACTCGGTCGCGACGAAGGCGCTCGGCACCATGTACTCCGGCAGGCTCGCGCGCAGCGCCTGCGCGTGCTGAACACCCCAGTTGGGGTGCACATCGCTCACAGTCCCGGAGGGCACGACGTACGCGACGAGGCGCTTGACGCCGCCGGGTCCGGG
This sequence comes from Rhodococcus sp. NPDC059234, assembly GCF_042754225.1. NCBI lineage: Bacteria > Bacillati > Actinomycetota > Actinomycetes > Mycobacteriales > Nocardiaceae > Rhodococcus > Rhodococcus sp. NPDC059234. Next base: position 22,161 of record NZ_JBHZAH010000014.1, on the reverse strand, counting down.
TGCCGCGATCACCGCGCACTGCCGTACCCCGTCGAGCCCGGCGAGCACCGACTCGACCTCGCCGAGTTCGATGCGGTGGCCGCGGATCTTCACCTGGTCGTCGGTGCGACCGAGGTAGTCGATCTGTCCGTCAGCGCCGCGACGCACCAGATCGCCGGTGCGGTACATGCGACCGCCGACCTCGAACGGGTCCGCCACGAATCGCTCCGCGGTCAGGCCGAAACGGTCCAGGTAGCCCCGCGCCAGACCGATACCGGCGATGTACAGCTCACCCGGCACTCCGTCCGGCACCGGCCGCAGCCAGCCGTCGAGGATGTGCGCGCGAGTGTTCCAGATGGGTGTGCCGACGGTCGGGGTGACCGAGTCACCGGTGCCCGCACCGAGTGTGTTGATGGTGTACTCAGTGGGACCATACAGGTTGTAGCCGAACGTTCCGTCGGTGTCTCGCAGGCGATTCCACACCGAGTCCGGCACCGCCTCGCCGCCGAGCAGGACCAGCGGGGGCCGATGCCTGCCCGGTCCGTCGTCCAGCAGGCCCTCCTCGAACAAGTGCTGCGCGTAGGTCGGAGTCACGTTGACCACGTCGATGCGGTGCGTGTCGCAGTACGCCACGAGCGCCTCCGCGTCGCGGCGCAGGTGCTCGTCGCAGATGTGCACCTCGTGGCCCTCGACGAGCCAGAGCAACTCCTCCCAGGACATGTCGAAGGCGAACGAGACGGTGTGCGCGATCCGCAGCCTGCGGCCCCCGGTCATCGCGATCGTGGGATCGAAGATCTCGGCGCGGTGGTTGAACTGCATGTTGGTCAACCCGCGGTACCCGGTGACCACGCCCTTCGGCTTACCGGTCGAACCGGAGGTGTAGATGACGTACGCCGGGTGGTCGAGTCGGCCCGGGGTTCCGGGCGCGAACGCCCCGAGTTCCTCGTCCGTCAACGCACCGGAGGCACGGCCTGCGACAGTTTCGTCGAGAAGGACCGTGGCACCGTCGAATCCGGCCAGGGTCTCGCGGATCGCCGGCGTGGTCACCAGCACGACCGGCCGTGCGTCGTCGAGCATCCCGAGCAGCCGCTCCGCGGGATGGTCCAGCTCGAGCGGCAGGTACGCCGATCCGGTGCGCAGCACCGCGAACAGGGCGACGACCATGTCCACCGACCGCGGCAGGCCCAGCGCGACAATGCGTTCCGGGCCGGCGCCGTGGGCCAGCAGCAGTCGGGCCGCTGCGTTGATCCGCCCGTCGAGCTCACGGTACGTGACCCGCCGCGCACCGAAGACCAGCGCGACCTCGTCGGGCGTGCGCTCGGCGGCCTGCGCGAACAGGTCGGCGATCGTCGCCTCGGGCAGCTCCCGCAGGGCGGGCCGGGCGGTCAGCGCGACCCGCTCCCCCGCCAGCGACAGGTCCAACGAGCCCACCGCGACGCTGACGTCGGCGGCGAATCCCTCGAGCAGCGCGACGAATCGGGCCAGCATCGCCTCGACCGTCTCGGCCTCGATCCGCTCGGGCCGGAACTCGAACTTGACCCGCATCCGGGTGCCGGGCGTGACCACGACCGTGAGTGGGTAGTGGGTGTGGTCGATGCTGTCGCCGCCGCTGATGTCGTGCGCGTCGTTCAGCGCCGACACCTGGTTCTCGTCGACGAAGTTCTGCAGCACGTACAGCACGTCGAAGAGCTGGCGATGCTCGGACTCGCGTTGGATGGTGGCCAGGCCCAGGTAGTCGTGCGGCATCAGCCCGAGCCGCTCGGACTGGCTGCGGCGCAGCAGTTCCGCGACTGTCTCGGCCGGCCGGAGGGTGGTCCGGACCGGGACGGTGTTGAGGAACAGTCCCGCGACCGCGTCGAGGCCCTCGACCTCCGGCGGCCGGCCGGCGACGGTGGTACCGAACACCACGTCGGACCGGCCGGTCTGGGTGCCGAGGACCAGCGCCAGCGCGCTACTCAGCATGGCGTTGAGGGTGACCCCGGTGCCGGCCGCCCGGGTCCGCAACCGCTCGCCGAGGTCCGCCGGCAGCACCGCGTCGCGGCGCTGCGGCGCTACGGGTTCGCCTGGCACCGCGGAGCCGACGAGGGTGGGTTCGTCGAGTCCGGCCAGCGCCTCGCGCCACCGGGCGCGCCCCTCGTCGGCGTCGCGTCCCGACAACCAATCCAGGTAGTCCTCGAATCCGCCCGTGACGGTCGGGAACGCGCTGTCGTCGCCGCCCGACTCGTACAGCGCGAGCAGCTGACTGACCACGATGCCGTTGGACCAGCCGTCCCACAGCAGGAACTGCCGGTTGACCACCAGTCGATCGCGATCGTCGTCGAGTCGGATCACCATCGCGCGCCACAGCGGTGGCGCGGAAAGGTCGAAGGGGGTGAGCCGGTCGGTGGCCGACAGCCCGGCCGCGTGGGCCTCCCGGTCCGCCGGATCGAGCTCACGCAGGTCGTACTCCGTGATCGGGACGGCGAGGCAGGCGGTGACGAACTGCACCGGAGATCCCAGGCCCTCGCTGACGAAACCCGCTCGCAGCGTTGGGTTTCGACGCTGCAGGGTGCGCATGGCCCGATCCAGCCGGTCGACGTCGAGGTGGTGCTCGAAGTCCAGCGAGAACTGCGCGGTGTAGATGTCGGCACCCGCGTCGAACGTCGCCTGGAAGTACAGTCCCTCCTGCAGCGGCGACAGCGGCCACACGGCGTCGACGCCGGCCGGGGACAGCTCGGCGATCCGGTCCAGTTCGGGCTGGGTGAGCGCCAGCAGCGGCACGTCCGACGGCGTCAGCGCGCCCGGACCGTCGTGCCGTGCCGCGGCCGCGACCAGCTCGCGCACGGCCTGGGCCCAGCCACGGCTCAGCGCGTCGCCGTCGGAGTCCGTCAGCCCCAGCTCGGAACGGCCGAACACCGCGGTCAGGACGGGTCCGTCGGAGGTGTCCTCGCACATCGCATTGACGATCAGCCGGTAGGGGCCGCCCATATCGGCGTCGGGATCCGTTGACAGCGAGTCGGATTCAGGCGCGGGCGTCCATGCGGCCGCTCCGCCCAGCTCGGCGGAGGGCATCCTGCCGAGGTAGTTGAACAGGATCTGCGACTGCTCGCGGCCGCCGAGCACTCCGGCGGTGCGGGCGTTGGCGTACCGCAGCATGCCGTAGCCGATGCCACCGTCCGGCGCACCGCGCAGGCGCTCCTTGACGTCCTTGAGTTCGGCCAGCGGATCGAGGCCCGGACGGAGCCGGACCGGGCTGATGCTGGTGAACCAGCCGACCGTCCGGGACAGGTCGACGCCCGGTGCCAGCTCCTCGCGGCCGTGCCGTTCCAGGTCGACGAGCAGGTCCGACTCGGCGCGACCGGTGTCGGTGTGCCAGCGGGTGACGGCGATCCGCAGCGCGGTGAGCAGCACGTCGGTCACGTCGGCGTGCGCCATCGCCGGCACCGCGGTCAGGACGGCGACCGTGTCGTCCATCGAGAGCGAGATCCTGTGCTGGGCACCGGTTCCGACGGTGGCGGGCCCGGTCGCCTCCGGCACGAGCGCGGCACCCGGCCGCGTGGTCGCGGTCCAGTGATCGAGTTCGGTGACCCGATCCCGCCGCTGGGCGTCCGAGGCGACGAGCGCGGAGTACCCCCGCAGGGAGGTACCCACCGGGTCGAGGACGGGCTGCTGGCCGGAGGACACCGCGACGTACGCCATCGCAAGGTCCTCGAGCAGGATCCGCCAGGACACCCCGTCGACGACGAGATGGTGCGCGACGATCAGCAGCCGGCCCGCCGCGTCGGGTCCCAGATCGAACCAGACTGCCTGCACCGTCACGCCCGCGGCGGGGTCCAGCCGTGCGGTGGCGGCCTCGGACTGCTCGGTGACGGTGCGGCGCAGCGACTCCTGGTCCTCAACGGTGACGGCCGTCAGCAACGGGCCGACGGCGGTCGAGCCCGCGCCGGTGGTCTCGGTGGTCCACACGCCCGGCGCGTGCCGGGTCAGCCGGGCTCGCAGTCCGTCGTGATGGTCGAGGATGGCGCCGAGAGCCGCCGCCACGCTTGCTGCGTCGGCGCCGGCGGGGGTGTGCAACAGCATCGCCTGGTTGAAACGGTCGGTGCCGCCGGACCATTCGGACAGCCGGTGCACGACCGGCAGCGGCACGACCTCACCGACACCGTCGACGGCGGGCGTCGCGTCGGCGGCGGGTGCCCCCGCGACCGCGACGGTCTCGTCGACGAGCCGGGCGATCGCCGCGGGGGTGCGCAGCTCGAAGATCTGCCGTGGGGTCAGCGTGATGCCGTCGCGCCGAGCCAGGTTCACCAACCGGATCGCGAGGATGCTGTCACCGCCGAGGGTGAAGAAGTCGTCGTCGACACCCACCCGGTCGAGGCCGAGCACCTCCGCGAACTGCCCGGCGAGCCGACCCTCGGCGCCGGTGCCGGCCGCCCGATCCGACACCGCGACCGAGAAGTCGGGCGCGGGCAACGCCTTCCGGTCCAGCTTTCCGCTCGGCGTCAGCGGCAGCGCGTCGAGTTCGACGAAGGCACTGGGCACCATGTGCTGCGGCAACGCCGCGGTGGTGCGGCTGTGGAGATCCTGGACTCCGGTTCCACTCCACTGCGTGGAGCGCACCACGTAGGCAACGAGTTGCTGGCGGCCGGGCACGTCCGCACGCACCATGACCGCGGCGCGGGCGACACCGGGGGCGGCCAGTAGCGCCGCCTCGACCTCGCCGAGCTCGATCCGGAAGCCGTGCAGCTTCACCTGATCGTCGGCGCGGCCGACGTACTCCAGTTCGCGTGTCGTCGTCCCCGTCGCGTCGTCGACCCAATCGGCCCAGCGCACCAGGTCACCGGTGCGGTACATCCGCTCACCCGAGACGAACGGGTCGGCGACGAAACGGTCCGCGGTGAGGGCGGACCGCCCGAGGTAGCCGCGCGCCAGCTGCGGCCCCGACAGATACAGCTCACCCTCGGAACCCGACGGCACGAGGTTCAGGTACTGGTCGAGGACGTAGAGCCGGGTCGACGCGACCGGCGACCCGATCGGCACCGTCGTCGCGTCCGACGGCAGCGCCTGCGCACCGAAGAAGTAGCTGACCTCCACCGCGGCCTCGGTCGGCCCGTACAGGTTGTCGAGCCGCACGCCGGGGAGCACCTCAGCGAACCGGCGTGCGGACGTCGCCGGCAGCGCCTCTCCCGAGCACGCGACCAGTTCGAGCGAGCCGCACTGGGCGGCAGCGGGTTCGGCGAGGAACAGCTCGAGCATGGACGGGACGAAGTGGGCCCGGCTGATGCCGCGGTCCGCGATCAGCCCCGCCAGGTAGGCCGGGTCCCGGTGCCCGCCGGGCTCGGCCAGCACCACCGTCGCGCCCGCGACGAGCGGACCGAAGAACTCCGGTACCGAGACGTCGAAGCTCGACGGCGTCTTCTGCAGCACCCGGTCCCCCACCTCGAGGGGATTCTCGGACTGCATCCACAACAGACGGTTCACCACGCCGCGGTGCGGCACCAGCACGCCCTTCGGCCGGCCGGTCGATCCCGAGGTGTAGATGACGTAGACGGGGTTCGTCGCGACCGCGTCTGCGGCCACCGGGGCGGCCTCCGAATCGCCCTGTAGTGCCGACAGATCCACCACCAAGTGGGGAACGTCGGTGTCGACGACGGTCCCGTCGGTGAGCACGCACACCGGCGACGCGTCGGTGAGCATGTACGCCAACCGCTCGGCGGGGTAGTCCAGGTCCAGCGGCAGGTATGCCCCGCCCGCCTTGCCGACCGCCAGCAGCGCGACCATCAGCTCGATCGAGCGCCCGAGCGCGATCGCCACCACGGACTCGGGGCCCACACCCAGCTCGACGAGGTTGCGCGCCATCCGGTTCGCCTGCCCGTGCAACTGCCGGTAGGTCAGCGAGTCGTCGCCGAACTCCACCGCGACGGCGTCGGGTGTGCGCGCGGCCTGCTCGTCGAGCAGGTCGGTGAGGGTGCGCGATTCGATCGGATTCGCGGACGCCGCCCATCCCGCCTCGAGTTCCTCGCGTTCGCGGTCGGAGACCAGTGCGAGTCCGGAGATCGGCTGCTCGCCGCCGCGCAGGAGCTCGCCGAGGAAGGCGACCATGCCGTTCGCGAGGGAGGTGGCGGTCGCCGAATCGACAACGGCCGTCTGGTACTTCACCTCGAGCCGGAGCTCGTTGCCCGGTGCGACGATCAGCGTCACGGGGTACGGCGGGTTCTCCTGGAAGGTGATGCCGGTGATCTCGAGCCGACCGGTCGGGTCGGCGACCGCGCCCTCGCCGATCGGGTAGTTCTCGAACACGACCAGGGTGTCGAAGAGTTCCTGCAGCCCGGTCAGGCGGCGCAGCTCGCTCAGCCCGAGGTACTGGTGATCGAGCAGCGTCGACTGCTCGTCCTGCCAGCGCGCGAGCGCAGACACCGCCGACTCCTCCGGCCGGAACCGCAGCCGCGCTGGAACCGTGTTGATGAACAGCCCGACCATCGACTCGATGCCGCGCAGGTCGCCGCCGCGCCCGGACACGGTCGAACCGAAGAGCACGTCGCGACGGTGGGTGAGCCGGCCCAGGAGCAGACCCCAGGTGCCGTGCACGATCGTGCTCAGCGTCAGGCCGTGCGACCGACCGAAGGCGGCGAGCGCCGCGGTCCGGTCGGCGGGCAGGGCGACGGTGATCTCGGCGACGGCGCCGGTACCGGTCGGCTCGCCGCTGCTCACGCCGGTCGGCTCGGCCACCCCGGCGAGCGCGGCCCGCCACACCTCGAGCGATGCCTCACGGTCGCGGGAACCCAACCAGCCGAGGTAGTTCCGGTACGGCTCCGGCGTCGGCAGGCTGGGCGCTGGTCCGTCGGGGGCGTAGAGCGCCATCAGCTCGCGCAGCATCACCGGCACCGACCAGCCGTCGGCCACGATGTGGTGGATCGACTGCAACAGTCGGTGCTCGACCGCAGCTTCGCCCGCCCGTCCCAACGTCACCAGGACGTACCGCACCAGCGGCGCCCGTTCGAGGTCGAACCCGCGGACCCGTTCCTCGTCGAGGATCCGCCGGATCCGGGCCTCCGCCTCGTCCGGGTCGAGACCGGTCAGGTCGACGTGGTCCATCGGCACGGGCACCGAGGTGGCGACCGCCTGCACGACCCGGCCGTCGGCGAGCGCGTGCAGTCCGGTGCGCAGCGCCGCATGGCGGTCGACCAGCGTCTGCAGCGCGGTTGCCAGCGCGGCCGGCTCTGCGGGTCCGGTCAGCTCGATGATCTGCTGCACCACGTACGGATCGGGCCGCTGGTCCTCGAAGGCGCTGTGGAAGTAGATGCCCTCCTGCAGCGGTGTCATCGCGAGCACGTCCGCGAGTTCCGGCACCGCGGTCTCGAGCTGGTGCACGTCGGACTGGGCCAGTCGCACGGAGGGGAAGTCGGACGGGGTGGCCCCGCCCAGGTGGGCAGCGCCGGCGAGCGCAGTCAGCGCCGCGGTCCACTCCCGCGTCAGGGCCTCGACGCGGTCGCGGCCCAGGACGCCGGGCGCCCACGTGACGGTGGTGCGCAGCGTCGGCCCGGCCGGACCGTCCTCGGCTACGGCGTCGATCTCGATCGCGTGCCGCATCGGGGCGTCGGGGTCCGCGGCGCCGGTCATCGTCTCGGGCAGCCAGTCGGCACCGGCCCCCGCGGTGACCCGCCCGAGGTAGTTCAGCAGCACCTGGGGGTCGGCGGCCAGGCCGAGGTCGGCGCCGGTGTCGGTGAGGTACCGCAGTGCGCCGTAGCCGATCCCGTTGCCCGGCACCGCGCGCAGCTGTTCCTTGACCGCCTTGAGCGCGGACGCGAGCGCGGCGGGGTCACGGGGGTCGAGGCGCCCGGTGTCGAGACGGACGGGGTAGAGGCTGGTGAACCAGCCGACGGTCCGGCCGAGGTCCACCGGCCGCCCGGCAGCCTCCTCCTCGCGTCCGTGGCCCTCGAGGTCGACAACCACCGAGTCGTTGCCACCCCACGAGGTGAGAGCGGCCGAGAGTGCCGTCAGGAGCACGTCGTTGACGTGGCCGCCGAACGCCGCGGGCACCGAGGAGAGCAGCGGCCCGGTCAGTTCGGGCGCCAGGTCCACGGTCAGGGACTCCGCGGCCCCGCACAAGTCGAGGACGGGATCGAGTGCCCGCGTTCCCAATTGCGCGACGTCCGGCAGCGCCGCCGACCGCCAGTAGTCGAGCTCGTGGTCGAACGCACCGGCTCGCGCGCGCTCGCCGAGCAGCTGCGACCAGCGCCGCAGGGAGGTGCCGGTGGGCGGCAGGTCGATCGGTGCCCCGACTGTCGCGGCCGAGCCCGCCCGGGCCAGGTCCTCGAGCAGGATGCGCCAGGACACCCCGTCCACGACCAGGTGGTTGACCACCAGCAGCAGCCGACCGGGTCCGGACTCGCCGCCGTCGAACCAGACGGCCTGCAGCATCACGCCGGCGTCCGGGTCGAGCCGTCCTGCGGCCGAGGATGTTTCGCGTGAAACCTCGGCGGCCAGGTCAGGTGCGCCCGGAAGCACTGTGGTGCGCAACAGCTCCCCGGCGTCAGGCACGCCCGGCTCGGTCACCTCGAGCGTCCAGCGCTCGCCCCGCACCAGCCGGGCCCGCAGGGCGGGGTGCCCGTCGAGCAGGGCCGCCAGCGCGTCCCGGATCGCCGACTCGGCGAGTCCGGCCGGGGTGCGCACCAGCACCGACTGATGGAACCGGGCGACAGCCTCGCCCGTCTCCTGGGCACGCGCGACGATCGGGGTCGCGGGGATCTCGCCGAGCGGTTCGTCCTCGGTGTCCGGTTCGATGCCGACCACCCCGTCGACGCCCCGGCTCTCGAGCTCGACGGCGAGCGCGGCCACCGTGCGCAGCGCGAACATGTCGCGGGCGGTCAGACGCAGCCCGGCGGCTCGCGCGTGATTGACCACCTGGATGGCCACGATGCTGTCGCCTCCGAGGGCGAAGAAGTCGTCGGTGACGCCGACCTCGTCCAGTCCGAGCACGCCCGCGACGACGGTCGCCAGCGTTCGTTCCAGCTCGGTCCGCGGCGCCAGCCCCGAAAGACCCGCGCGCAGATCGGGTTCCGGCAGGGCACGCCGGTCCAGCTTGCCGTTCGCGGTGAGCGGGAACTCGTCGAGGACGACCACCGCGGTCGGCACCATGTAGTCGGGCAGCTTCGTCGCGGCCCAGTCCCGGACCGCGGTGCCGTCCAGGTCGTCGCCGTCGGGCAGCACGTACGCGGCCAGGTACCTGGCGCCGCCGTTCTCGCGGACCAGCACCGCGCACTGCCGGACCCCGGGGTGGGCGGTGACCGCGGCCTCGACGTCCTCGAGCTCGAGCCGCATGCCGCGAATCTTCACCTGGTTGTCGGCACGGCCCACGAAGTCGAGCGTGCCGTCCTCCGACCAGCGCGCCAGGTCGCCGGTGCGGTAGAGGCGGGAACCATTGTCGGCGAAGGGGTTCGCGACGAAGCGGGCGGCGGTCAGCGCCTGTGCCGCGACGTAGCCGCGGCCGAGCAGGTAGCCGCCGGCGTACAGCTCCCCGGCGACCCCGGGCGGCACCGGCCGCAGCAGGGAGTCGAGCACGTACAGCTGGGTGTTCGGGTTCGGCCTGCCGATCGAGGTGGCGATGCGCTCCGCGCGCTCGCGGTAGATCACATGGGAGACACCGATGGTCGCCTCCGCAGGCCCGTACCCGTGGTAGAGCGTGGTGCCGAGTTGACCCCGGAACCGGTCGAACAGCTCCGGGGTGAGCACCTCCCCGCCGCACCAGACGTGTCGCAGCCCGTCCAGCGCGGCCGTGTCCTCGGCGAGGTCGAGCAGGACGGCGAGCATCGAGGACACCAGGTAGACGAAGGTGACCCGCTCGCGTTCGATCAGGTCCAGCAGGTAGTGCGGGTCACGCTCCCCGGCCGCCTCGGCGACCACCAGCCGACCACCCGAAACCAGCGGCAGCAGAATCTCGTTCACGGAGATGTCGAAGGACAGCGGCGCCTTGAACAGCGACGCGTCGTCCGCGCCGAAGTGCAGCACCTCCTCGACCTGCCAGAGCAACCGCGCGCAGATCGCCTCGTGCCGGATCATCGCGCCCTTGGGCCTGCCGGTGGACCCGGAGGTGAAGATGACGTAGGCGAGCGATCTGCTGTCCAGCCGCGGGTGGACCGGCTCCCCGGAGCGCTCCCCGTGCGCCCAGTCGCCGAGGTCGACGGCGACCGCGGACTCGGCGTCGACCTCGACGCCGCCCCGGCCGGTGAGCACCAGACGGGCACCGGCGTCGGCGAGCACCTGCTCGCGCCGGTCGGTCGGCCAGGCCGGGTCCAGCGGCACGAAGGCGCCGCCGGCGACCATGACCGCGAGCAGCCCGACGACCATCTCCGCCGATCGCGGCAAGCCCACCGCGACAACCTCTTCCGGCCGCAGTCCACGATCGGACAGGTGCCGCGCCAACTGGTTGACCCGCAGGCCCAGATCCCGGTACGTCAGCCGCGTCTCGCCTGCGACCAGCGCCTCCGCGTCGGGCGTCGCGGCCACCTGCGCCGAGAACAGGTCCGGCACGGTCCGAGCGGGCTGCGGCCGCGCGGTGTCGTTGAAGTCCACCAGCACGCGGCGGCGCTGCTCGTCCGACATCACGTCGAAGCGCGAGAACGGCGCGCCCGGGTCGGCGGCGAGCTGTCCGAGAAAGTGGGTGAGCTGCACGCGATGCCGTTCGAGGTCGTCCTCGAGACCCGCACCCACCCGGAGGTCGATCCGGATCGACTCGCCCTCCTGACCGCGCTGGACCGTGAAGTCGAGCTCGCCGGTCGCGCCGGTGACCATGTTCCGGGCGAACGCGGGATTGCCGCCGAAGCTCATCGAGTGCTCGAACAGCACGATGTTGACGCCGGGACCGAACACCCGCCTGGACGGGTCCAGCGCACGCATCTCCCGGGCGAGGTCCTCGCCGCGGTACCGGCCGTGCCTGAGCAGGCCGATCAACCGTCGGTCGATGTCCGCCGTCAGCGCGGCGAGCGTGCCGTCGCCGTCGACCTGCAGCCGCATCGGCAGAATGGTCGAGGCCATCGACGGCAGGTGCCGCAGCGCCCGCCCGGTGCGGCCGGTCAGCGGCACCGACAGCATGAGGTCGGACAGCCCGCTGACCCGCTGCAGGTAGGCGGCGATCATCGCGAACGGGATCCGGGTACGCCGGATGCCCTGGGCGTCGGCGAACCGGTACAGCCCCGCGACGGTCTCGGCGTCGAGCTCGACGCTGGCCTTGATCGGCGGGGCGAAGGGGTCCGGGGACGGCGGCAGCAGCACGGGAGGTTCGGGGGCGTCGGCCAGCCACTCCAGCCAGTGCGCGCGGTCCGCCTCGAGCCGGCCCGAGGAGCGGTACTCGACGTCCGCATCGATCGCGGTCTGCAGCGACCAGTCCCGCTCGTCGAACAGGAGGTCCGGGTGCTCCTGCCTGCCGACGACCTCCTCGACCAGCAGCACGATCCCGTACCCGTCGACGATGCTGTGGTGGTACCGCTGGTGCCACCAGGTCAGGTCGTCGTCGATCCGCAGGATCGCCTGGGTGAACAGGGCCTCGTCGCTCTCGAGCTCGGCGACGGTCTGCATGTCACTCTCGACCCAGGCACGGGCCGCGGCCGCGGGATCCGGCCGGTCCCGCAGGTCCACGACCTGCAGCGTCCACGCGCCCGGATCGAGTCGTTGCTGCCGCAGCACCTCGTCCGGCCCGACCGCGAACCGCACGTGCAGCGCCTCCGCGCGGCGGATGGTCAGGTACACGGACTCGGCCGACCGGGCGATGTCGAGCGGACCGTTCACCTCGATGGTCAGCGCGATGTTGTAGGCCGGACTCTGCGGGGCCAGCCGCTGGGCGACCCATACCTCGGACTGAGCGGCGGTGACCGGCAGCCAGCTGCCGGTCACGTTCGGGGTTGCCGTCAGGTCGTTGGGGGAAGCCATGCACGTCCGATCCTCGTGGTGCGACGCCAACGTTCGGCGTCAGGTTCGGAGATTAGGATAGGCTATCCCGCATTAGGGTAGGCAAACTAGCTGCCGGATCTACTCCCCCGCGAGGAAGTCGAGCACCGCGGAGTTCACGGCGTCCGGACGCTCGAGGTATCCGTAGTGGCCGCAGTCGGAGAGCTCGACGTACTGGGCTCCGGGGATCGCCTTGGCCACCTCGGCCGCGAGATGCGCCGGCACCAGCCGGTCGTCGGCGAAGCCGACCGCCAGGCACGGCACGGTGATCTTGCCGTACGCCGACAGCCGGTCGCCGAAGTCGTCGAGATTCTGCTGCGCCCGGACGCCCGGCGAGGTCTCGGACTTCGAGAACGCGAAGATGTCGAGCCAGTCCTGCGCGGCCATCTGGTCGACCATCGAGGCCGGCGACAGGTTCAGCACCGCGGTGATCGCCGCGCGGTAACTGCTCGGCAGCGTGATGCCCTTGCGGTCGAGTTCCCGCTCGCCCTCCGACAGCGCCTTCTGCAGCGCGTCGCGCCTGCCGTGCGCCGCGAGGAACACGGCCCTGCGCACGAGCTCGGGGCGCGTGAGCGCCAGTTCCTGCGCGATGCGGGCACCGAGGGAGGTGCCGACGACATAGGCGGGACCGCCGCCGAGGTGCTCGATCAGCGCCGCGGTGTCCGCGACCATCTCCTCGATCTTGATGCCGCCCGCGCACTCGTCGGTCGGCGCGATGCCACGGTTGTCGAAGGTGCACACGCGGTAACCCGCTTCGAGCAGCGCGGGCACCTGGTGCAGGTCCCACACCCGCCCGGGGCTGCCCGTCCCCATGATCAGCACGACCAGGTCACCTGAGCCCTTGACCTGGTAATTCAGCTGAATCCCATTGATCGTGGCGAGCGGCATCGACGAACCTTTCTGGCGAGGAACCGGGACGGCCCGCTACCCGAAACATATGGTTAGCCTAAGCTAGCCCGCGTCGATCCCCTCGACGGCACACAGACGCGCTCGCCCCAGGAGGAGAACCCTTGAGAGTCGCCACGCTCGGATACCAGACCTGGGGTCACCGTACCCTGCAGGCCCTCCTCGGCTCCAAGCACGAGGTGGTACTCGCGGTCACCCATCCCCGCAGCGATCACGCCTACGAGCGGATGTGGGCCGACTCGGTCGCCGATCTCGCAGCCGAACACTCCGTGCCGGTGCATATCGCGAACAAGCCCGACGAGGCGTTCAAGGCCGCCCTCGCCGAGGCCGACCCGGACATCATCGTCGCCAACAACTGGCGGACCTGGCTGCCGAAGGACGTCTTCGACCGCCCCCGGTACGGCACTCTCAACATCCACGACTCGCTGCTGCCGAAGTACACCGGCTTCTCACCGCTGATCTGGGCGCTCCTCAACGGCGAGTCCGAGGTCGGCCTCACCGCGCACCTGATGGACGAGGAACTCGACGCCGGCGCGATCGTGCTGCAGCGGTCCACCCCGGTCGGGCCGAAGGACACCGTGACCGACCTGTTCCACCGCACCGTGGACATGATCGGCCCGATCGCCGTCGACGCCCTCGACCTGATCGAGTCCGGTCGCACCGACTGGACCCCGCAGGACCGCTCGCAGGCCACCTTCTTCCACAAGCGTGCCCCCGAGGACAGCCGGATCGACTGGACCTGGCCCGCCGAGGTCATCGAACGTCTCGTGCGCGCCCAGTCCGATCCGTACCCCAACGCGTTCACCACCTTCAAGGGTCAGCGCGTCCGCGTGCTCGAGTCGTCGGTGTCGCAGGGCTGCTACGGCGGTACCCCCGGCCGGGTGTTCATCCACGAGGGCGACGGCATGGTCATCGTCGCGGGCCCGGACGCCTGGAGCGGCCGCAACAAGGGCCTGTCCATCGAGCGGGTTCGCCTCGACGACGGCACGGAGATGACCGGCAAGGAGTTCTTCCCGCACGGCGGCGGTTACCTGGGCGTCTAGTCGTTCGGGTGGTGTGCGGATTCGAGCCCGCACACCACCGGGTTGTCCTGACGGAAACGACCCCGACATTTCGGGCGGCGCTGTAGCTTCGGGCGGACATCCCACCGCCGAGCCCGGAAGTAGCCGCCCACCATGGATTCCGCACTCACCTCGGTCGCGCTGCCCGCCGCGCTGGCGATCATCATGTTCGGTCTGGGCCTGTCCCTGACCGTCGACGACTTCGCCCGGGTGGCACGCCATCCCAAGGCGGTGGCGATCGCGTTGGTGTGCCAGCTCGTGCTGCTGCCGGCGATCGCCTTCGGCCTGGTGACGGCGTTCGACCTCGACCCCCTGCTCGCCGTGGGCATGATGCTGCTCGCGGCCTCGCCCGGCGGCACCACCGCCAACCTGTTCAGCCACCTCTTCCGCGGCGACGTCGCGCTCAATGTCACTCTGACCGCGGTCAATTCGGTGCTCGCGGTGGTGACACTGCCGGTCATCACCAACTTTGCGCTCGGCTACTTCGATCCGGCGGACGGCGGCGGCAGCCTCGGGTTGCAGTTCACCAAGGTGCTGCAGGTCTTCTCGGTGGTGCTGGTGCCGGTGGCACTGGGCATCGCGACCCGACGCCGGTCGCCTGCCCTCGCCGACCGGGCGGACCGTCCGGTGCGGATCGGGTCTGCGGCGGTGCTGGCGCTCGTCATCGTCGGCACCGTGGTCTCCGAGCGAGAGAACATCGCCGACTATGCCGCGGCGATCGGCCTGATCGCCGTCGCGTTCTGCGTCCTGAGCCTCACCGTCGGCTACGTGGTGCCGCGCCGACTGGGGATCACCGACCGCCAGTCGGTCGCCTGCTCGATGGAGATCGGAATCCACAACAGCACGCTCGCCATCACGATTGCGATCAGCCTGCTCGACAGCGTGCGACTGGCGGTGCCTGCGGCGGTGTACGGCGTGGTGATGTTCCCGGTGGCCGCGGCCTTCGGCTGGCTGATCACCCGCACCACCAGGACCGACGACGCCGCCGTCTCACGCGTATGACCCGTCACAGGAAAACGGCCCCCGTCCGGCCGCGGGCTTGTAACCTCGCACGGGTTTGCGGGGGCAGACCCTCCCGCCGGGACGTTCGAGGGAGTACGACGTTGACAGCACGCCGAGGGGCACGGCCCCTGAGTCTCGCGATCGCCACCTTCGTCGCCCTGACACCTGCCCTCGTCGGGCCCGCGACAGCCGCCGCGCAATCGTCCGACATCTCGGCCGGGTCACTGATGTCCGGGTCGTCGCAGTTCGGTTCGTCCGGGCCGTCGGCGCCGCTCCCGGAACTGCCCGCCCCCGCCCCGGACGCGGTCCGACTCGACGGAGCGAAGAACTTCCGCGACATCGGCGGCTACACCACGACCGACGGCCGGAAGGTTCGCACGGCGGTCGTCTACCGCTCCAACAAGATCGACTCGCTGACCGACTCGGACCTGGCGAAGCTGACCGCCGCGAACGTCACGCTCGACGTGGACCTGCGCAACGCCTCCGAACGCGCCGAGGCGCCGGACCGGCTTCCGCCGGGCGTGCGATATCAGGTGGCCGACGTGGTCGGCCTGGACAACGGCTTCTGGTTCCACGAGTTCGTGCCGCTCACGCTCGGACGCGCGCTGATCGACGCCGCGGTCAGCGGGTCCTCGAACATCGGGCAGTCCGTCGGGTACCCCTTCATGGTCAGCTACCACGGCTCGGACGTGGCGTTCGGCGACCTGCTGAAGGCGATCGCGCACAACGACAGTGGCGCCACGATGTACCACTGCAGCGCAGGCAAGGACCGCACCGGCTGGAGCACCGCGGTGCTGCTCACCCTGCTCGGAGTCCCTCGCGACATGGTCAATGCCGACTTCATGGCGTCGAACACCTACCTCGGCCGCACCGACGCCGTCGACCTGTCCTGGCTCGACGCGGCTTTCGACCAGATGAACCGGATCTACGGCAGCTTCGACAAGTACGTGCGCGACGGCCTCGGACTCGACCAGGCCACCATCGACACCCTGCGCGCCAAACTCCTGACCTAGCGGCTGCCGTCAGGCCTTGACCGCGTAGCCCATGTAGGAGATGGCGGTGGTCCTGGTCCGGCCGAAGTCGAGTCGCCGACTCGCCTCTCCCCAGGACAGGCGCCCGCGCGCCGCCCGCGCCATGTCCAGCACCCGCAGCGGATTCTTCGACCGCGGACCCAGCCCGACGACCTGACCGGTCCGCAGCCCGCGCCGGTCGAGGGCCACGACCAGTTCGTCGGGTCTGATGCACATGGACCAGTCGTGCACGGCGGTGTCGAACAGTCGCGTCAGCCGCCACTCCTGCATGATCTTGATGGCCACGATCCTGCTGACCATCGTCCGGTTGATGGTGTCGAACAGGTAGAGCCCACCCGGCTTCAACGCACGAGCGGTCTCACCGATGACCGCGTCGAGGTCGGTCACGTGCTCGAGGACGTCGCAGCAGTAGGCGACGTCGTAGGTGTTGTCCGGCACCGGCAGCCGCTCACCGGCCCCGATCCGATAGTCGATGTCGAGATCACCGGTCGCGGCGTGCCGTCGGGCCGCGTCGACCGACACCACCGACGGATCCACGCCGACGACCCGAAACCCGATGCGGGCGAACTCCTCCGCGAGGAAGCCGCCGCCCGAGCCGATGTCGAGCGCACGCAGGCCCGCGTAGTCGTGTCCCAACCGTTGCGCGAGCACCTCCCGGAAGTAGGCGAAACGCCCCGGGGTCAGGCTCCCGTGCAGCATGTTGAGCGGGTTGTCCTCGTCCCACCAGGTCGCGCCGACTCGGTCGTACACATCGTTGTCGATGGGCATCGTCGATCACCTGCACATCCTCGGGAGACCTGCTCGCTGGGCCAGCGTCGCACGTTTACCGACCGCGCGCCATCGCTGCGCCGCGATCCCGTCGAAACATCACCGGTCAGCGACCCTCCCACGCCGCCCACAACTGTGCGTACCGTCCCTGCGCTGCAACGAGGTCCGCATGGGCGCCGCTCTCGACCACCTCACCGTGCTCGAGCACGAGCACCCGGTCGGCGGCCGCGGCCTGGGTCAGCCGGTGCGCGACCACCAACGCGGTGCGCCCTCGCGTCGCGGCGTCCGCGGCCGCCTCCAGGTCGCGGGCACCGGCGCTGCCCGCCTCGGCCGTCGCCTCGTCGAGCACGACCACCGGCGGGTCGGCCAGTACCAGCCGCGCGAGCGCCAGTTGCTGAGCCTGCGCGGCGGTGAGCGGGTGCCCACCCTCCCCCACCACCGTGTCGAGCCCGGCGTCGAGCGCGCGCACCCACTCCAGCGCGCCGACCGTCGCCAGGGCCGCCTCGACGTCGGGCACACTCGCCGACGGCCGGGCCAGGCGCAGGTCCTCGATCAGCGGACCGGCGAACACGTGCACCTCCTGGCTGATGATCACCACCTGCCCGCGCAGGTCGCCGCCCAGCTCCGCGAGCGGCACACCGCCGATCGTGACGGAGCCCGCGGCCGGAACGATCGAACCCGCCGCGACGGCGGCCACCGTGCTCTTACCCGCGCCGGTCGACCCGACCAACGCCACCCGCTCGCCGGGCGCGACTCGAAGGTCGATGCCGCGCAACACCTCCCGGTCACCGTCGTAGCTGTGCCGGATGCCGGACAGTCGCAGTTCCGCGGTCGCGGGCATCGCGCCGGACGCCTGGGTCCGCGGTGCCGGGATGTTGACCACGCCGACCAGCCGGGCCAGACTCGCGCCGGCGGACTGGATCTCGCCGAAGGTGTACATCAGCATGCCGATCGGGTTGAAGAGCCGATGGAACAGCAGCGCCGCGGCGGTCGTCTCGCCGACCGTCGCCAGCTCCCCCTTCACCAACACGAACCCGACCACCAGGATCGACGACAGCCCGACGAACTCCGCCCGGTTGCCGCGGCCCGCGAACCGGGTGAAGAGGGCGAACACCCCGGTCGCGATGTCGCGGGCACGACCGGAGGCCTGGTCGATCTCGGCCAGGTGCTGCTCCTCGAGCCCGTAGGCGCGGACCGTGCGGGCGCCGGTCATGCTGGCGATCAGCGACTGGGACCGCTCCCCCATGGCGACCCTCTCCGCCGCGAACATCGGTCCGGACCGCGGCAGGTACCAGTGCAGGGCGAGCGCGTACATCGGCAACGCGACGGCCCCGGCGAGACCGAGGCGCCAGTCGATGCCGAGCATCGCGACCATGCTGAGCCCGACCAGCAGCACCGCCGACACCAGGTTCGGCACCACCTCGGACACCGCCTTGCCGATCACCGACACGTCGTCACCGACCCGGGAGAGCAAGTCGCCCTTGCCGACTCGCTCGACGGTGGAGACCGGCAGGGTCAGGGCCCGCTCGACCGTCCGCTCACGCAGCCGGGCGAGCAGACTCTCGCCGAGCCTGCTGATCAGCACCGAACCCCAGCCCGCGAACACCCCGCCGACGATCGCGGCGACGGTGATCACCACGACCACGCCGACGATCGCGGACACGGGCTCGTGGGCCCGGACCTGGTCCACCAGAACGCCGAACACGTAGATCGGCACCAGCGACACCGCGGCGCCGACCAGGCCGACGGCGACCGTCGCCGCGGTCAGCCCTCGGGCTCGGCCGAATTCGGCGCGCAGCCAGGCCCAGCTCTCCCGCGCCGACGCGATCGGCAGGCGGACAACGGCATTCGCCTGCGACACATCGGTCGCCGCGCCGAGTGCGCTCATCGCAGCACGCCCTTCCGGTAGTTCTCGTCGGCCGCGGCGAGTTCGCCGTGCGTGCCCTCGCCCGCGACGCGGCCGTCGGCGAGCACGACGACGCGGTCCGCGACCGACAGCAGCGCCGGGCTGCTGGTGATCAGCACGGTGGTGTGCAGCCGGGGTTCGTCCGAGGCGTGCCGCAGCCGCGAGATGCCT
Organism: Rhodococcus sp. NPDC059234; assembly: GCF_042754225.1. Taxonomy (NCBI): domain Bacteria; kingdom Bacillati; phylum Actinomycetota; class Actinomycetes; order Mycobacteriales; family Nocardiaceae; genus Rhodococcus; species Rhodococcus sp. NPDC059234. Next base: position 3,418 of record NZ_JBHZAH010000014.1, on the reverse strand, counting down.
TCCGCGATGGCCTGTTCGGTCACCGCGTCGACGGCGGTGGTGGGATCGTGCAACACGAGCACCGGCGCCTGTGCGAGCAGCGCCCGCGCCAACGCGACACGCTGCCGTTGCCCGCCGGACAGGCTCGAGCCGCGGTCGGTCACGGCGAGATCGAGTCCGTGCGGATGGGCTCCGACGACTTCCGACGCGGCGGAGGCCTCCAGCGCCAGGCGGACGGCCGCCGGGTCCGCGTCGGGCCTGCCCGCCGCCACGTTCGAGCCGACGGTGCCGGCGAACAGGTCGGTGTGGTGCGGCTCGACCAGCAGCGCCCGGCGGGCCTGCGCGAGGTCGAGTTCGGCCAGGCCCGCACCGCCGACGGTGACCTTCCCCAGGTACTCCTCGGGCGGGACGTGTCCGGACAGCAACTGCGCGAGTGCCTCGCCGTCCTGCGGGCCGTGCGAGAGCACCCCGAGCAGCTCTCCGGGCTCCGCGCGCAGGGACAGCCCGCGCAACGAGCGGTAGTGCACGTCGGCGAGCTCGAGGTCGGCGGTGGCGGGCAGCGGATGCGAGCCGGCCGGCACCATCGGCTCCGCGTCGAGCACCAGGGCGAGGCGGTCCGCCGACGCGCGGGCGTTCGCGACGTACCCCGGCACCCGTGCGAGCATGCCGAGCGGCTCGATGACGAACTGCGAGAGCCCGACCACGGTGATCAGCTCGCCGACGGTGATTCTGCCCTCCAGCGCAAAGGCGCCGGCAAATCCGGCCACGCCGACCGCCAGCAACGCACTGACCGTCACCGACGCGCCGAGGAACGCGCCGGAGGTCCGGGCGGCCCGCAGGGTGGCGTCGAGCGCGCGCCCGCTGACCTCCCTGTAACGCCGGGTCGCCTCGGCCTCGGCACCGATCCCGCGCAGCGGCCGTAGCCCGGCGACCAGATCGGTCGCCATGCCCGACGCGCGGGCGGTCGCCTCCTGCTGCGCGGTGGCCCGGCGGGTGATCAGCGGGGCCACCAGTTGCATCAGCCCGAGAATCACCGGGGTGCCCAGCAGGACCGCCAGGCCCAGTGGGACGTCGATGAGCAGCAACGTGACCGCCGAGGCCACCACACCGGTCAGCGCAGCGACGATCCGCGGCAGTACGTCGAGGATCCACGCCTCACGCTCCGCGTCGGAGGTCGCGACCGTCAGCAGTTCGCCGGAGCGCAGATCGGTCCGGACACCGCGCGGATGCAGGATCCGGCCGGCCACCTCCACCCGCAGCAGATGCGCCTCGCTCTGCATGGCGGCGACGATCAGCCGCGCACCGGTGCGCCACGCGGCGGTGAGCACCAGGAACAGTGCGCCCAGTCCCGCCACCGACCACAGCAGAGCACCCGTCGCCCCGGTCGTGATCGCCCTGCCGACGATCACGCCGATCGCGATCGGCACTGCGGTCTCCGCAAGCTGGTGCACGACCAGCAGCGCCGTGCCCACGGCCAACCTGCCGCGGTGCCTGCCGAGCGTGCGACGCAGGATTGCGCCACCGCCGATGCGGGTGGGTGTGCGCCCCATCCGACCCCCTCGTTTCGTTAAGTTAGCGAACCCTAACCGACGGGGAACTGGCGCAGGACAGCCTGGTTCTCCTAGAGTCGCTCAGACGAACGACAAGCTGCACATTCGGCAGCTCGCCTGGGAGGAACCAGCACCATGGCCACCGACACCACCACCGAGAACGACATCGCCGACGAGGAGCTCGAACCGGTCGCCGACGAGACCGCACGTCAGGCACAGCGCGTCGTCGCCGCGTATGCGGAAGACGCCGACGAATGCCGGATGCTGCTGTCTATGCTGGGCATCGGCCCCTCGGCCAAGATCGACTAGCTCGCCGCTTCCGTCAGCTCCGAAAGCTCAGGGCTGACGGATCACGCGGCCCCCGACCCGAAGGAAGACAGTGGGCTCAGCCGCCTCGGAGTTTGTCGTCGTCGCCAATCGGCTGCCCGTCGACCTGGAGAAACTCCCCGACGGCAGCACCCGATGGAAGCGCAGTCCAGGCGGCCTGGTCACCGCACTCGAACCCATTCTTCGCGGCAAGAGCGGCGCCTGGGTCGGGTGGCCCGGGGTGCCCGACACCGATCTCGGCCCCATCGTCGAGGACGGCATCGAGCTGCACCCCGTCCGGCTCAGCGCGCAGGAAGTCGCCGACTACTACGAGGGCTTCTCCAACGCCACCCTGTGGCCGCTCTACCACGACGTCATCGTCAAACCCGTCTACGACCGCAGCTGGTGGAACGCCTACGTCGAGGTGAACCGGCGCTTCGCCGAGGCCGCCTCGGAAGCCGCGGCCGAGGGCGCCACCGTCTGGATCCAGGACTACCAGCTCCAGCTCGTACCGAAGATGCTGCGCATGCTGCGGCCCGATCTGACGATCGGGTTCTTCCTGCACATCCCGTTCCCGCCGGTCGAGCTGTTCATGCAGATGCCGTGGCGGACCGAGATCGTCGAGGGACTGCTCGGTGCGGACCTGATCGGATTCCACCTGCCCGGCGGCGCGCAGAACTTCCTGTACCTGGCGCGGCGGCTCGCCGGCCAGCCGACCTCGCGCGGCAATGTCGGTGTCCGATCCAAGCTGGGCGTGGTCCAGGTCGGCTTCCGCAACGTTCGGGTCGGGGCCTTCCCCATCTCGATCGACTCCGGCAAGCTCGACGAGCTCTCGCGCACCAAGGCCGTCCGCGACCGCGCCAAGCAGATCCGCAAGGAGCTCGGCAACCCGCGCAAGATCATGCTCGGCGTGGACCGACTCGACTACACCAAGGGCATCGACGTCCGGCTCAACGCCATTCGCGAACTGCTCGAGGAAGGCAGACTCGATCCCGCCGACAACGTCATGGTCCAGCTCGCCACCCCGAGCCGTGAGCGGGTCGAGAGCTACATCCAGATGCGCGGCGACATCGAACAGCAGGTCGGCCGGATCAACGGCGAGTTCGGTCAGGTCGGGCGGCCGGTGGTGCACTACCTGCACCGGCCGATCGCGCGGGAGGAACTGGTCGCCTTCTTCGTCGCCGCCGACGTCATGCTGGTGACCCCGCTGCGCGACGGCATGAACCTCGTAGCCAAGGAGTACGTGGCCTGCCGCAGCGACCTCGGAGGGGCGCTGCTGCTGTCCGAGTTCACCGGTGCCGCAGCGGAACTGCGTCAGGCCTACCTGACCAACCCGCACGACCTGGACGGCGTCAAGGACAGCATGGTCGAGGCCCTCGAGCAGGATCGCGAACAGGGCAGGCGACGGATGCGCGCGTTGCGTCGACAGGTCCTCGCGCACGACGTGGACCGCTGGGCCAAGTCGTTCCTCGCGGCGCTCGCCCGCGACTCGGTCGCCGGGGCGGCCCTGCTCGGCGACGAGATCAAGGCCTGAGCCGAAACGACGAGGGGCGCGGCCTACCGGGTTCTCCCCGGGGCCGCGC
>NZ_JBHZAH010000013.1:0-62084 GCF_042754225.1 Rhodococcus sp. NPDC059234 | reverse complement strand
GCCGCCGACTCGGCGGCAGCACCGGCACCAACCACACGGCCCGAGGCTTCGCCCGAGGAGTCTCAACACGGCCCGAGGCTTCGCCCGAGGAGTCTCGACACGGCCCGAGGAGCTCGGCTCAGCCGGTGCCGAGCGGGTCGATCGAGACGGCGAGCCACACGATCGCCCCGCCGACCGCCGTCAGGGCCGCCACGTCGAAGGTCTGCCCGCGGACAGCGAGGAGCCCGACCTCCTCCTCCGGCAGGCACAGCCGGAACCCGGCGGCCAGCAGCGTCGCGAGACCGAAGACGAAGGCTCCGCGACGCCACCGTTCTGCCAGCACGAAGATCACCGCGACCAGGACCACCGCGGCGACCGCCAACAGCGGCAGATTCCGGCGGGCGAGGCGAACCCAGCGGTTCGCGGTGGCGGCCGTCATCGGGACTATTCCGCGGCCGCGGCGAGCTGCTCGGCGCGCTCGACCACGTTGCTCAGCAGGAACGCGCGAGTCAGCGGCCCGACGCCGCCGGGGTTGGGCGAAACGAATCCCGCGACCTCGCGGACCTCGTCGGAGACGTCACCGCGCAGGCCTTCGGCGGTGCGGCTCACGCCCACGTCGATGACGGCCGCGCCCGGCTTGACCATGTCCGCGGTGATCAGGCCCGCGACGCCGGCGGCGGCGACCACGATGTCAGCACGGCGCACCTCGGCGGCGAGGTCCTTGGTCCCGGTGTGGCACAGGGTGACGGTGGCGTTCTCGCTGCGCCGGGTCAGCAGCAACCCGATCGGACGGCCGATGGTGACGCCGCGGCCGACGACGGTGACGTGCGCGCCGTCGATCGGAATGTCGTAGCGACGCAGCAGGTGAACCACACCGCGCGGGGTGCACGGCAGAGTGGACTCCTTGCCGAGCACGAGCCGGCCCAGGTTGACCGGGTGCAGGCCGTCGGCATCCTTGGCGGGGTCGATCCGCTCGAGCGCCGCGTTCTCGTCGAGATGCTTGGGCAACGGCAACTGGACGATGTAGCCGGTGCACTCGGGGTTCGCGTTGAGCTCGTCGATCGTGGCCTCGAGTTCGGCCTGAGTGATGTCGGCGGGCAGGTCGCGCCGGATCGAGGTGATGCCGATGTTGGCGCAGTCGTTGTGCTTGCCGCGCACGTACGAGGCCGATCCGGGGTCGTCGCCGACCAGGACGGTTCCCAGTCCGGGCGTGATGCCCTTGGCCCTGAGTGCATCCACCCGGGCCCTCAGGTCAGTGAAGATCTCGTCACGGGTCGCTTTACCATCGAGGATCGTTGCAGTCACGCCCGCCATTGTTTCAGGTCAGACTGAGGACATGGCACCGACTCCGGAACTTGCACCCGAACTACGCGGCCCGAGGGTGCTGCTGACGCCACTGCGGCCGGAGCACCGCGCCCGGCTCCGCGAGATCCATCGCGAGCCGGAGGTACGCCGGTGGTGGCAGATGCCCGACGACGACTGGCCGGAGGTGGAGGAGCCGGACACCACCAAGTACACCGTGCTGGCCGGAGATCGGATCGTCGGATTCGCACAGTGGTACTTCGAGCCCGACCCCGACTACCGGCACGCGGGCCTCGACCTGTTCCTCGCCTCGGAGACCCAGGGCCGCGGCCTCGGCACCGAAGTGGTGCGGGTGCTGTGCGCGCACCTGATCGACGACCACCACTTCCATCGCCTCGTCATCGACCCCAAGGCCGCCAACACTCCGGCGATCGCGTGCTACCGGAAGGTCGGCTTCAAGGACGTCGGGGTGATGCGGGAGTACGAGATGAACCACGACGGCAGCTGGGCCGACGGGCTGCTGATGGACCTGCTGGCCCGGGAGTTCGTGCGCTGACGAGGACACCCGTCCGCCTCGATCAGGGCTCGACGATAAGTCCGTGCGCGGTGGCCATCGCGATCGCCTGCGTCATCTCGATCTTCGCCTGGTCGAGTTTGGCACTGGTCCACAACGCCGCGTCGACGTGCGCGCCACGCAGGTCAGCGCCCTCGAGCCGCAGGTCGGAGGTCCGGGCACCGAACATGTCGACCGACTGCAGCACCGCCTTGCGCAGGTCCGCGCCGACCAGGTTGGCCTCGCGCATCCGGCAGTCGGTGAAGTCCACGCCGCGCAGGTCCGCCTTGCCGAGCGAGGCCAGGGTGAAGTCCACCTCGTCGAACTCGATGGGGCGCAGACGACAGTCCTCGAAGGTCGAGCCGAGCAGGCTGGAGCTACGAAAGACGCTGTGCCACAGTCGGGTCCGGTTGAACGTGCAGGACCGGAAAGCCGTCACCAGGTGACGGGAGTCGGTGAGATCGGCGCCGGTGAAGTCGCAGTCGGTGAACACCACGTGCTCGGTCTGCAGCTCGCTCAGGTCCGCGTCCCGGAACGAGCACCCCGTGTAGTGACGGTTGGACCACTGCTGGCGCGGCAGTCGGGCGTCCGAGAAGTCCTCGCCGATGAATTCCTGGATGTCGTCCTCAGCCATGCCCCGATCCTGCCCTCCCCCTCCGACAGTCCCGACCACGGGGACTGCCCGGGTGGCGGCAACGGGTCTGCTACTCGACCCTGGCAAGCTGATCGGTGTGTTCCGACTGATGTTCCACGAGCCCCGTATCCCTCCCAACACGGGCAACGCGATCCGCCTGGTCGCGGGGACCGGATGCGAGCTGCACCTGGTCGGCCCGCTCGGGTTCGACCTGTCCGAGCCGAAGCTGCGTCGCGCGGGACTGGACTATCACGACCTCGCCTCGGTGACCGTGCACGAGGACCTGCCGACGGCGTGGGCGGCGCTGGCCCCGCAGCGGGTCTACGCGTTCACCGCGCACGCGGACATCTCGTTCACGGACATCGCCTACCAGCCCGGCGACGTGCTGCTGTTCGGACCGGAGCCGACCGGACTGTCCGAGGAGGTCCTCGCGGACCGCCACGTCACCGCGCAGGTTCGGATTCCGATGATCCCCGGCCGGCGGTCGCTGAACCTGTCGAACGCGGCGGCGGTGGCCGTCTACGAGGCGTGGCGCCAGCACGGGTTCGCGGGCGGGCAGTAGTCAGGGCGACGCCCGCCGTTCGGGCGTCCGAGATTCGGACATCCGGGACTTGGCGAGTTCGGCCCGCATCTGGGTGAACCGGAACAACCCCGGCCTGCCGGCGACGGTCTCGTAGTCGCGGACGACCTGGTCCACGAACCCCGCCGCGCGGCGGTCGTCGAGTCGGCTCGTCCAGGCCGTCGCGCCGACCGCGAACCATTGCGCGAACGCCTCGCGGGAGCCGAAGTCCCAGTCGAGGTCGGCGACGCGCAGGCCGGCGACGGTCAGGCCTGCGGAGGACGCGAGCTCGGGGTAGTCCGCCGGGTCGACGTGCAGGAAGGGCGATTCGAATCCCGTGAAGTCGCCGGACCATTCGGGCCTGCGACACACCCGCATGGCCACCGCTTCGAGGCTGGGACGCTCACTCGCGCACACCACCTGGATCGTCGCCCTACCGGCAGCCCGCAGCGCCCGAGCGATCCCGGCGAGCGCACTCCCCGGCTCGGTCACCCAGTGCAGCGCGTTGAAGGAGACCACCACGTCGAACTCGTCGGCGAACGGGAGGTCCCGGGCGTCGGCGACGAGAAACTCGAGGGCGGTCCCGGCGGGCGCCGTCCGAGCCCGCGCCGCGTCGATCATGCTCGGGGACGCGTCCACGCCGACCACCGAACCGCCCGGCAGGCGGGCAGCCAACTCGGCCGTGACGAAGCCGTCGCCGCATCCGATGTCGAGGAGGCGTTCGGCGCCACCGAGGTCGAGGCCGGACAGCGACCGCTCGGCGAGGGTGCGCTGCAGACCGCTCACCCTCGCGTAGCCCTCACCGTCCCAACCGGACATCCGTCAATCCTGCACCTCGAAGCGCTTGTGGCGCGAGGTTGCGCCGGAAATCAGCCGTACCGCACTCTTCGAGAGGCCCAGATGCCGGGCCAGCAGCTCCTCGGCCGCCTTGTTGGCCTTGCCCTCCACCGCCGGAGCGCGCACGTAGAGCAGCAGGGTGCCGTCCTCTAGCGTCTCGACGAGCGGGCCCTTCTTGCTGTTCGGCTTGATCTGCGCCGCCACCGTCCTCGCCATCGCCGCGCTCAGCCCGCCGCGATATCCAGGAACTCGCGGGCCGAGCCGCGCAGTCCGCGGTCGCGGTCCCACACCGCGAGCAGCCGGCGCGGGAGTCGCAGGTCCTGCAGTTCGACGGCGACCAGCCTGCCGTCGACGAGGTCTGCGGCCACGGCCAGCGAGGACACCACCGCGGGTGCGTTGCCCGCGACCACCGCGGCCTTGACCGCCGTGCAGGAGGTGAGCTCGAGCAACGGCGCCACGCAGCCGGGCACGGCCTGCTCCAGAGTGGTCCTGGTGCCGGAGCCGAACTCGCGCTGGATCAGCGGGGTCCGGGCGAGCTCGGCGGGGGCGATCGGGCCGGACCGTGCCCACGCGTGGCCGGGCGGGACGATCACGACCAGCTCGTCCCGGGCGACCTCCCGAGCATCCAGCCCGGCGGGCACGTCCGGTCCCTCGACGAAGCCGAGATCCGCGTCACCTGCCAACACCTGCGCGGCAACGTCGGACGAGTTGAGCAATCGGACCGAGGTGACCACGGTCGGGTGCTTGCGACGCATCGCCACGGTCCACCCGGGCACCAGGTACTCGGCAATGGTCATGCTGGCCGCGACCGTCAGGTTCGCCGCCCGTTCGCCGCGCAGCGCCGAGATTCCCGATGCGAGATGCTCCGCGGCGGTCAGGGTTCCGGCCGCCCACTCGAGCACCAGTCCGCCCTCGTAGGTCGGCGTCACGCCGGTGGTGGCGCGGTCGAACACCTTGATGCCGAGCTGACGTTCGGCGGACCGCACGCGGGCGCTGATCGCCTGCTGGCTGAGTCCGTGTTCGCGACCGGCGGCGCCCATGCTGCCCAGGCGGGCTACGGAGACCAGCACGTCGAGTGCGGCCAACTCGGGGACGCGGGGCGAGATCGGCATGCCCCCAGCCTAGCCGGGTCACAATCAACGGTTGTGACAGGGCAAGCGCAACGCCTCTACCGGCGACGATCCGCTCGCGCGATGGTGGATACATGCTCACCACCGCCGCACCCCCGTCCGCCGGACCGACTCCGCATCGAGCGCTGGCACACGTGACGCCGAACTGGTTCGGGGTCGTGATGGGCACCGGCATCATCGCGGTGGGCGCCGCCTCGCTCCCGTTGGAGTTTCCCGGACGCGAGGCACTCGCGCGAACGTTCTGGCTGCTCGCGACCGCGGAACTACTGGTTCTGTCGGTGGCGTTCGCGGCGCACTGGATTCGGCATCGCGAACACGCGCTCGGCTACGCCCGCAATCCCGCGACGACACCGTTCTACGGCGCACTGCCCATGGCGCTGCTCACCGTCGGCGCCGGGTCGCTCGCGGTCGGCTCCGACCTGCTCGGCCCGTTCGCGATCGGCATCTCCGCGTCGCTGTGGGTCGTCGGCACCGTCACCGGGATCGCGGCGCTGGTCGCGGTTCCGCCCCGGATGCGCTGCGGTGGAACGCCGTCCCCGGCCTGGCTGATGCCCGTGGTGCCGCCGATGGTCTCGGCCACGACCGGGGCCGCGCTGATCCCGCACCTCCCCGAGGGCGCGGCCCAGCTCACCCTGCTGCTCACCTGCTACGCCCTGTTCGGCACGGCCCTGGCCGCGGCGCTCGCGACGGTGTCGGTCGTCGCGGTCCACACCTACCGCAACGGCCTGCCCACGCTGCAGGCATTGCCCACCTTCTGGATTCCCCTCGGCGTGATCGGCCAGTCGATCGCGGCGGCGAACCTGCTCGGCCGGGTCTCGGTGGGGGCGGTGGACCCGTCGGTGGCTGCCGACCTGCGCACCTTCGGTGTCGGGTACGGCATCGTGACGGGCGCCGTCGGGGTGTTGGCCTTCTGCTGCGCCTGCCTGCTCACCGCCCACGCGACCGGTCGCGGACTGCGCTTCTCGATGACCTGGTGGAGCTTCACCTTCCCCGTCGGCGCCTGCGCAGTCGGGGCGGCGGCACTCGGCACCGCAACCGAATCGCTTGCGGTGCAAAGACTCTCTGCCGCACTACTGGTCCTGCTGATCGGTGCGTGGCTGGTGGTCGCCGCACACACCGCCCGCGGAGTGTGGACGCGGACACTGTTCGCCGGCTGAGGCCGGGCCGTTCACCCACCCGGCGCGATCAGAGCAGCGCGAACGCGACCCCTGCGCCGATCAGGACCAGTATCGCCGCGATCGCGGCCAACACGACGAGCACAGTGCGCACGCGGTGCCCGGCCGGCGCCTCCACAGTCTCCCCGTCGACGACGGCCACGCCGTCCACCGCGGACTTGGCGTCGTCCGGAGTCGTCGTCACGAGAGTTGCACCCGCGCTGACCGACTCGGGCACGGCGGCGACCTCCGCCGCGTCGGGGACCGGCCGGATCCGCCCGATGGCCGTGAGCACCTCGGTGACGTCGTAGGACGGCGGCAGACCGATCGGCTTGTTGTTGCCGTGGTGCGAGGTCCGGTATCCCGCCGCGAGAATGGCGGCACCGAGCGCGGCCGCCTGCTCCGGTCCCGGACCGACCACGCAGTGCACACCGAACTTCTCCGCGAGAGCGTTCGCCACGCCGCGCAGCGCGGCGTCGTCTCGTGCAACCAGTCCGTCCGCGGTCACCACGACGGCGTCGAGGTTCGACGGCAGCCATCCGAATGCGCCGAGCGCACTGGACAACTGCGCGGTCGGCGATGCGCCGCGACCGGCCGCGAATCGGAACGACCGCCCGCTGGAGACGCCGGAGCGCACCAGCGTGACCGTCGCCCCGGCATCGTCGACGTGATAGCTGCCGATCAACTGGCCGGGCTTCTCGGCCACCTCCGACTCGAACCACGCACAGGCCGCCTCGGCGTCCGAGACCAGCGACACCTCGGACAGCCCTGAGTAGTTCAGCGAATTGCGCAGCTCCGCCACCGTCTCCGAATCCCAGGACGACGGGTGGGTGGCCACCACCTTGGGTGCGCCTCCGTCCCGTCCGCCGAACGTGGGCAACGGCTCGCACTCGCGGACCAGGCTCCGCATCGCGGTGGCCACGACGTCCTCGGCTCGGTAGCGGGTGCCGTCGCTGGTCGCGACACCCTCCGGATCCCCCACCCGCGCAACGAAACCCGACATGGTGCTGACGAACTCCGAGTCGCCGCCCGGATCCGCGCCGCCGAGCACGGCCTCACCGTCCGAGCACAGATACAGCACGGTGTCGCGGACGATGACGATCGGGTCGGGAGTGCCCGGCTCGTTCGACGCCACCACCAGGGTGGACACCAGACTGCCGATCCGGATCCCAATTCCCACGGACATGCACGTTCCCCATTCGGTGTCGAACAGCTCGCAACCGCACGCCGCCGAACGCGAATCGTTCGGCGGGATGCAGGGTTACATATTGCTATGCCGACGATCCCGCACGCACCACGCCCCGCCGGGGACCGGGCGGTTGTTTCAGTCGGCGAGCGAGTCGATCGCGGTCCGCAGGCGCGTCGTTGCCTCGTCGGCGACGACCGCGAGCTCGGCATCGTCGGCGACCTCGACCATGAGCTGCGGGTTCATCGCCTCCACCACCACCGCGTCGCCGTCCGCCCGCACCACCACGTTGCAGGGCAGCAGCAGGCCGATCTGCCGGTTCAGACTGACCGCGCGGTGGGCGAGCATCGGGTTGCAGGCCCCGAGGATCAGGTACCGCCCGATGTCCTCGCCGAGCTTCGCCTTCAGGGTGGCCTGCATGTCGATCTCGGTGAGCACGCCGAAGCCCTGCTCCTGCAGCGCGGCGCGGGCGCGTGCGACCGCCTCGTCGAAGGAGGTGGTCAGTGTGGTGGCGATGCCTAGTTCCATGATCTGTGTCCTCGTTTCGTGTTCGGTGTTCCTCACCGGTGCGGGGCGAGTCCCCACGGCCGTGCGTCGAGCAGGATGTCCACCGCGGTGCCCGCGTCGACGGCCCGGCACACGTGCTCGAGCGCGTCGACCCGCATCCCGTCGGCCGCGCTGGCGAGGTCGGCAATGGTCGGCAGGATCGCGGGGTCCGGCGGGCCGCCGACCCCGCGGTGATAGTTCTCCAGCGAGTGCCCGAGGTAGAGCAGGCGGCCGTCGGGGGCGAGCCAGCCCGCCGCACGGGCGATCTGGGCCTGCAACTGCTCGATCGGCAGGTGCAGGAAGCTCAGCAGCACCAGGTCCACCGGACCGTCCGGCGACCAGTCGGTGACGTCACCGACCCGCCAGTCGATCCGCCGCTCGGGATCGCGCCCGCGGGCCTGTTCGATCGCCACGGCCGAGTAGTCGACGGCGGTGACCGTCCAGCCGGTGCGGTCGAGCCACCGGGCGTGCCTACCGTCACCGCAGGCGAGGTCGACGGCCCGCCCCGGCACCGCGTCGGCGAGCCGTTCGCGGATGGCCTCGGCAGGCTCGGACCCCCACGGATCCGGGCGGTCGCGGTACCGGTCGTCCCAGGCGCTCGCGTCCATTCCCGTCACGCCAGGGCGAGGAAGAGCTTCTCGAGCTCCGCCTCGGTCATCGGGGCCTGGTTGTCGCGGTCCTTGCCCTCGAGGCAGTCCCGCAGCCCGGTCGCGACGATCTTGAAGCCGGCCCGGTCGAGGGCCCGCGAGACCGCGGCGAGCTGGGTGACGACATCCTTGCAGTCGCGGCCGCTCTCGATCATCGAGATGACCCCGGCCAGCTGGCCCTGCGCGCGCCGGAGCCGGTTCAGCACCAGCGCAATGCTCTCCTCGTCGCCGGTCATGGCGACACCTCCCTCTTTCTTGGATACTTCGTCTTTCTTGGATACTTCGTCGATCGACCCGGATTCAGGGTACCCCGTGGGGTATCTTGCGGGTCGCCTCCTGGCGCTGGCGCCGCACCGCGTCCACACTGGAGGCGAGGCCAGTTCGCCCCCCGACACCAGCGCAGGAGACATCATGAGCGAGAACGGGCCCTTCGGCTTCGACCCGGAGGATCTCGACCGCATGGCCCGCGAGGTGGGCGACGGCCTCCGAGACGCCCTCGGGAAGGTCGGCAGCTTCCTCGGCGAGGCGGGCATCGGCTCCGTGTGGTCCAGCGGCATGGACGGGCACACCACCCACCGGGTGTGGCCGGCGGCGCGCCCGACCACCACCGGCGACACCGGGGACGGGGTCTGGGCGATCTACCTCGTCGACGACGCGGGCGCCGCCCGCGTCGAGCAGGTCTTCTCGAGCGAACTCGACGCCCTGCGTGCCAACAAGAGCAACATCGACCCCCGGCGCCTGGTCCGCTTCCTGCCCTACGGCGTCACCGTGGGCGTCCTGGACGAGAACCCGGCCCCCGAGCCGACGGACCAGCGGCCCGAGGGGCAGCCCGACGCTCCCGACGCCGACGCCTGACCTGCCGCTACACGGGGTCACCGACCCGAGACACGGGGTCACCGACCGAGGCCTGACCCGACTGCCAGGTGCGGTAGCCGCCGTCGAGGTTGCGGACCGAACGCCCGAGCTGACGCAGCAGACGCGCCGCGGTGTGGCCGCGCTGGCCGACCTGGCAGTGCACGACGAGTTCCCCGTCCGGCAGCTCGTGCGCCCGGGACCGCAGCTCGTCGAGCTCGACGTTGACCGCGCCCGGAACGGTCCCGGCGGCGAACTCCTCCGGCGTGCGGACGTCGACCAGCACCGCACCCGCGGCCTGCAGGTCGGGCAGCTCGTGCCACTGCACGGTCGCGGCCGTGCCCGCGCGCAGGTTGTCTGCGATGTAGCCGAGCATGTTCACCGGATCCTTCGCGGAACCGAACTGCGGCGCGTAGGCCAACTCCAGGTCCGCGAGTTCGGAGGCCGTGATGCCGCCGACCATCGCGGTGGCGATCACGTCGATGCGCTTGTCGACGCCGTCGCCGCCGACACCCTGGGCACCGAGGATCGCGTCGGTCTCCGGATCGACGAGCAGCTTGAGCGACATGCCCTCGGCGCCCGGGTAGTACCCCGCGTGCGACTGCGGGTGCGTGTGGATCGCCCGGTAGGGCCTGCCCGCCGCGCGCAACCGCTTCTCGTTCCAGCCCACCGCCGCCGCCATCAGCGAGAACACGCCGACGATCGCGGTGCCGACCACGCGGCGCGGCCGCACCGGCAGTCCGGCGATGACGTCGGCGACGAGCCGGCCCTGTCGGTTCGCCGGGTTCGCCAGCGGAACCAGTCCGGGCTCGCCCGCGACCGCGTCGACCTTCTCGACCGCGTCGCCGACCGCGTAGACGTGTTCGGCGGAGGTGCGCATCGACTCGTCCACCCGGATGCCGCCGCGCGGACCGATCTCGATACCGGCGGCGACCGCCAGTCCGGTCTCGGGTCGCACGCCGATGGCCATCACGACCACGTCGGCGGGCAGCGTCCGGCCGTCGGCCAGGGTCGCGGTGTCCGCGTCGATCGAGACCACCTGGGTGCCGAGCTCGAGCCGAACGTCGTTGCCGCGCAGTTCGTCCGCGACCGGGGCCGCCATCTCCGGGTCGAGCGGCGCGAGCACCTGGTCGGCGAGTTCGACAACGGAGACCGCGAGGCCACGATTGCGCAGATTCTCGGCGAGTTCGACGCCGATGAAGCCGGCCCCCACGATCACCGCGGAGCGCGCCGAGCCCTCGATCGCACCCACCAGCCGGTCCACGTCGTCCACGTCGCGCAGCACCAGCGCGCGGTCGACCCCCTCGACGCCGGGGACGATCGGACTCGCGCCGGGGCTCAGGACCAGGGAGTCGTAGGACTCGGTGTACTCGGCACCGGTGAGCAGGTCGCGCGCGGTGACCGTGCGGGTCGCGGTGTCGATCGCCGTCACCTCGGTGCGCACCCGCACATCCAGCCGGAACCGGGCGGCGAGGCTCTCCGGTGTCTGCAGCAGCAGCGCGTCACGATCCTCGATCACGCCGCCCGCGTAGTACGGCAAACCGCAGTTCGCGAACGAGACGTGACCACCCCGCTCGAAGACCACGATGTCCGCCGCCTCGTCCAGCCGGCGCAACCTGGTCGCGGCGGACATTCCGCCGGCAACCCCACCCACGATGACGACCTTCACGTCGACCCCTTTCGTTTCGGTGAACTATACCCCCTGGGGTATGTCAACCGGGCGGACGAGCCCGATGTTCCCGGTGTGACGCGGGTCGCGACCGCTCAGCGGAAGTCCCGCGATTTTCCCGCCATCCGCAGGTCCATTCGCTGCAACCGGTCGGCGACCACCGTCACCGCCCCCTCCGCGTTCTGCACCTTCCCGCGGACCAGCAGGGCGGGGGCGGTGTGTGCGAGGTTCCGATAGCGGGCCCACAGCCCCACCGAGCAGACCACGTTCACCATCCCCGTCTCGTCCTCGAGATTGATGAAGGTGACCCCGGCCGCGGTCGCCGGGCGCTGCCGATGGGTCACCGCCCCGCCGACGAGCACCCGGTCACCGTCGGGCACCGCCAGCAGACCGGACGCCGGGATCACCCCGAGCGCATCCAACTGCGGGCGCAGGAACTGGGTGGGATAGGTGTCCGGAGACACCCCGGTCGCCCACACGTCGGCCGCGGCCAGTTCCACGTCGCTCATGCCCGGCAGGGTCGGCGAGGTCACCGCGGTTCCCGTGCCCGGCAGCCGGTCCGGTCGCTCCCCCGCCGCCGCACCCGCCGCCCACAGGGCCTGCCGACGCGAACCGGAGAAACAGGCCAGCGCACCCGCGGTGGCCAGCGACTCCGCCTGCGCGGTAGTCAGTTCCACCCGGCCGGTCAGGTCGAGCAGCGACGCGAAGCACCCACCCTCGCACCGCGCGGCGACGATCTTCTCGGCCAGTGCCGACCCGATGTGCCGGACCTCCCCGAGTCCGAGTCGCACCTCGGTACCGCCACACTTGAGACTCGCGTAGGCCAGGCTCGCATTCACGTCCGGCCCGTGCACCCGCACCCCGTGCCGGCGGGCGTCCGCGACCAACGACTGTGGCGAGTAGAACCCCATCGGCTGGGCCCGCAGCAGACCGGCACAGAAGGCGGCCGGATGATGCAGCTTGAACCACGCCGAGTAGAACACCAGCGAGGCGAAGGACTGCGAATGGCTCTCGGGGAAACCGAAGTTCGCGAAGGCGTACAGCTTCTCGTAGATCCGGTCCGCGACTTCTCCGGTGATGCCGTGCAGCTCCCGCATGCCGTCGTACAGCCTGCCCCGCAGCCGCTCCATCCGCTCCGGAGAACGCTTGGACCCCATCGCCCGGCGCAACTGGTCGGCCTCCGCCGCGGTGAACCCCGCGACATCCACCGCCATCTGCATCAGCTGCTCCTGGAACAGCGGCACCCCGAGGGTGCGCTCGAGGGAGTTCTCCAGTGCGGGGTGGTCGTATGTGACGGGCTCGATCTCGTTGCGGCGCCGAATGTACGGGTGCACCGACCCGCCCTGGATGGGCCCGGGCCGGATCAATGCAACCTCCACCACCAGGTCGTAGAAGTTACGCGGCTTGAGCCTCGGCAGGGTGGCCATCTGCGCCCGGGACTCCACCTGGAACACGCCGACCGAGTCTGCTCGGCAGAGCATCTCGTAGACCGCAGCCTCGGACAGGTCCAGCGCGGCCAGGTCCACCTCGACGGCCTTGTGCTCGGCGACCATGTCGATCATGTAGTGCAGCGCAGAGAGCATGCCGAGCCCGAGTAGATCGAACTTGACCAGGCCCACCGCGGCGCAGTCGTCCTTGTCCCACTGCAGGACGCTGCGGTTCTCCATCCGCGCCCACTCCACCGGGCACACGTCCGCGATGGGACGGTCGCAGATCACCATGCCACCGGAGTGGATACCGAGATGCCGTGGAAAACCCTCGATCTCGCCGGCGAGCTCGAGCACCGCGGGCGGGATGTCCGTCCCCGCCTCGTCCTTCACGCCGGACCAGCGGCTGACCTGTTTGCTCCACGCGTCCTGCTGGCCCTGCGAGTAGCCCAGCGCGCGAGCCATGTCCCGGACCGCCATCTTGCCGCGGTAGGTGATGACATTGGCGACCTGCGCGGCGTAGTCGCGGCCGTACCGGTTGTAGACGTACTGGATCGCCTCCTCGCGCCGATCGGACTCGATGTCCACGTCGATGTCCGGCGGACCGTCCCGTTCCGGCGAGAGGAACCGCTCGAACAGCAGCTTGTTGCCGACCGGGTCCACGTTGGTGATGCCGATGGCGTAGCAGATCGCCGAGTTGGCCGCCGAGCCACGGCCCTGGCAGAGGATGTCGTTGCGGCGACAGAAGGACACGATGTCGTGCACCACCAGGAAGTAGCCCGGAAAGCTCAGCTGCGCAACGATGGCCAGTTCGTGTTCGATCTGCCGGTAGGCGTCGGGCCGGCGCGCGGGAGTGCCGTAGCGCCGGTGTGCACCGGCCATCGTCAGCTCGCGCAACCAACTGTCCTCGGTGTGCCCGTCCGGGACGTCGAAGGGCGGCAGCTTCGGCGCGATCAACCGCAGGTCGAATGCGCATTCACGGCCGAGGTCGGCCGCGCCCGGCACCGCCGCGGGGTGCGCGGCGAACAGCCGCGTCATCTCCGCCCCCGAGCGCAGATGCGCTCCCCCGGCCGGGGCCAGCCAACCCGCCGCATCGTCCAGACTCCGCCTGGCCCGGACCGCGGCCATCGCCATCGCGAGCCGCCGCCGCTGCGGATCGGCGAAGTGCGCGGCGGTGGTCGCGACGACGGGTAGCCCGCATCGGAACGCGAGGTCGGCCAGTGCGGCGTTGCGTTCGTCGTCCTCTGCGATCCCGTGGTGGGTGAGTTCGACACTGACCCGGTCGGGGCCGAATCGTTCGACGAGCCTGCGCAACTCGTCCTCCGCGGCCGCGGCGCCGCTGCTCGCCAATGCGCCGCGCACATGCCCCTTGCGACAACCCGTGAGGATCTGCCAGTGCCCGCCCGCCGCATCGGTCAGCGAGTCGAGGTCGTAACGCGGTTTGCCCTTCTCACCGCCGGCCAGGTGCGCGGCCGCGATCTGCCGGGACAGCCGACGGTAGCCCTCGTGCCCGCGCGCCAGAACCAGCAGGTGCGTGCCGTCCGGATCCGGCACTCCTGCCCGTGAATCCGTTGAACCGAGCGACAATTCGGCACCGAACACGGTACGCATGCTCAGTTCCTTGGCTGCCTCCGCGAAGCGGACCACCCCGTAGAGTCCGTCGTGATCGGTCAGCGCGATCGCCTCGAGCCCCAGCCGGACGGCCTCCTCGACCAGTTCCTCGGGCGAGGAGGCGCCGTCGAGGAAGCTGAACGCCGAGTGCGCGTGCAACTCCGCGTAGGGCACGACCGGACCCTCGACCGACCCCACACGTCCCGCGCGGTACTCGCCGCGCTTGCGGGACCACGCCGGACTGTCACTCCCGTCGCCGGGGTACATCGCCTCCGGCGGGTTCCTCCCCGGACGCCCCGAGAGCACCCGCTCCATCTCCGACCACGTCGGCGGCCCGTTTCCCCAGCCCATCGCCCACACCTTCCCTGTCGCACCCGCCACCGGAGTCGGTCGCGATACTCGTGCGGGGAAGTCGCATCGAACGTGTGTTCTAGCATGCAGCGCGGGGTCGGCCATGTCAACCGAGGCGACCGAAGCGACCGAAGCGACCGAAGCGTTCGAGCCCACCCCCGCCCATTCGGCATTTCGCCACTCGCGGGCCCGCAACCCGACCCGTTTGATGTGACCCACATTCTTACCGACAGGTAGACAATTTCCTTACCCGAAAGTAAGTGGAATTGTTACCGGAAAGTAGAAACAGAATTCGTTCCAATAGGGAACATATCGCAATTGCGGCAAATGTCCTGCACGCATCGATCGGCCGGTCCATAAAAGGTACAAATCGGAATCAGCAACACTGTGACCTGGACATATGTCAAACAAGGGTGTCGATGGACATGTTGGCAATAATTTCTTTTGTCGGTATATGCTCCGCCCGTTCGGCCCCCGACCGGAAATTCACGTGAATGCGCGTAACCGCAATCCGTATTCACTAGGCAATTCTCGGATTGGCGGTCGGATCGACGAAAACCGCAGCCGACGCTCACAGATTCGGGGAACACTCGAATCCACACACAGGGGGACTACGACTATCAACACCACCGACAGCCAGGTCGCGCGTCGCGTCACCATGGCCGAACTTCCCGAGCTCGCAGGCAAGAGCCTCGGCGCGTCGTCCCGAGTCCTGATCACGCAGGAACGGATCAACCTGTTCGCCGACGCGACCAACGACCACCAGTGGATCCACGTCGACCCGGACCGCGCCCGCAGCGGGCCGTTCGGTACCCCGATCGCCCACGGCTACCTCACTCTGTCTCTCGCCGTCGAGCTCTTCTCGCACCTGCTCGACGTGACCGACTGCGCCCAGGTGATCAACTACGGGCTCGACAGGGTCCGCTTTCCGGCCCCGGTGCCGGTCGACTCCTCGGTCGGCGCTGTCGCCGATGTGACGTCGGTCGAGCCGTGCGCTGGCGGCTACCAGCTAGCGGCGACCCTCACCTTCGACGCGCAGGGCATCGACCGCCCGGTCTGCGTTGCGCAGATGATCGTGCGTTACCTCGGCGACGTCACGGGCGCAGGCGCAGGCGCAGAGGGAGGCAACCGTGCTTGAGCAGGTGCGGCAACAACTGTCAGCGAAGGTCGATCCGGTCGGCTGGTTCTCCGCGAGCGCATCCGTCGCCAGGGGCGCCGCGCGCAATCCAGCGGCCGTCGCCGCCGCCACCGGCAAGCTCGCGATGGGCCTGGCGCAGATCCCACCCGACACCCTGCGGGTGGCCGTCGGTGCGGACACCGAGCCCGTCGCCACGGACGACGCCCGGTTCCGCAACCCCGCCTGGCGGGACAACCCGGCGTACTTCGCCGTACTCCGCTCCTACCTGTGCGCGCGGTCGTATGTCGATCGACTGGTCGACGCGGGCGCCGAAGACGCCTTCAAGGCCGCGAAGGCCCGCCAGTTCGCCCACTTGCTGCTCGACGCCGTCGCGCCGACCAACAACCCCGTCACCAACCCGGAGGTGCTCACCCGCGCGATCGAGACGGGCGGCAAGAACCTGGCCCGCGGCGCCACGCACCTGATCGAGGACGTCGTCAAGCGCGGCGGCCGACCGCTGCGGATCGACGAGAGCGCCTTCACCCTCGGCGAGAACATGGCCGCCACACCCGGCAAGGTGGTCTTCCGGAACGATCTGATCGAGCTGATCCAGTACGCACCCCAGACCGAGCAGGTCCACGCGACGCCGCTGCTGGCGTGCCCACCGTGGATCAACAAGTACTACATCATGGACATCGCCCCGGGCCGCAGCTTCGTCGAATGGGCGATTGCGCACCATCGGACCGTCTTCCTCATCTCCTACCGCAACCCCGACGAGTCGATGCGGGACATCGGTTTCGACGACTACCTCGTCGACGGCGTGAAAGCGGCGATGAACGTCGTCGAGGAGATCACCGGGGCACCGAAGATCGACCTCGTCGGGCTGTGCCTGGGCGGGGCGATGGCCTCGATCGCGGCCGGCTACCTGTCCGGCACGGACGATTCCCGGCTCGGCACGCTGACGTTGGCGAACACGCTGCTCGACTACAGCGAACCCGGGATCCTCGGTCTGCTGACCGATCCCGGAACCCGGGCCAACGCGGACATCCTGATGGCGCGGGACGGCTACCTTCCGGGCGCGGACATGTCCCTGACCTTCGACCTGCTGCGGGCCAACGACCTGATCTTCAGATACTGGGTCAGCCGCTGGATGCTGGGAGAGGCGCCCCAGGCATTCGACCTACTGGCCTGGAACGAGGACTCGACCCGGATGCCCGCCGCGATGCACAGCACCTACCTGCGCACGCTGTACGGCGAGAACCAGTTGGCACAGGGAACATTCACGATTGCCGGACAAGCGATCTCGCTGGCCGACGTCGACAGTGACGTGTACATCGTGGGCGCGATCGACGACCACATCGTGCCCTGGGAGTCGTCGTACGCGGGCGCCCTGCTGTTCGGCGGCAAGGCGCGATTCGTCCTCTCGAACGGGGGACACATAGCCGGCATCGTCAACCCGCCGGGGAAGAGGAGCTGGGTCGAAACGCTCGGCACACCCGAGGACCCGGCCGCACCCGCGTTGCCGGCGGACCCGGCAACCTGGCGGACGTCGGCGCAGCGTCACGGCGTGTCGTGGTGGGAGGACTGGGCCGCGTGGGCAGGGCCTCGGGCCGGCGAGCTGCAGGCGCCGCCGCCGATGGGGAGCGAACGGCACCCGAGTGTTGGAACAGCACCCGGCACATACGTTTTCGGCTGACTCGACCGCGACCACTAGACCGTTAGCAGTCATCATGCTAACTTGCTAACGGTAGTCCGAACCACACCGAGGAGACATCACATGGTCGCGCAGGCAACCACCACCGGCACCAAGAACGTCGTCGCCGAGGGCGTCGAATCCATCACCAAGTCCTTCGACGAGAACCTCGAGCGCGTTCAGGGACTCAACGAGAAGTTCGTCGATGCGGCGAAGCTGAGCGGCAACCTGTCGATCGACACCTACGAGAAGGCCGTCACCTCCGTCCTCGACTTCCAGAAGTCGATCGCGGGCGCCACCAAGCTGGACTGGCTCACCGCCGTGGTGGACGCGCAGGCCTCGCTGGTCAAGGGGGTCAGCTCGGCCGCCACCACGGCGGCCCGCGAGATCCTCAAGTAGCTCGACCGCGTCACCGATCGGCCCCGGACGGTTCGTCGAACCGTCCGGGGCCGATCGCAGTCACCACGAGATCCGGGGGTAGGGCTTGATGTTCGGGACTCGCGAATTGTTCTGGGTCGCAACAGAAACACAGAGGCAACTGGTGTCGGCGGCGAGGGCGGGGTGGAACGGATACCTGCGATCAGCGGCCCGCCGCGGCGTCACCCCGGTCGAGGTGGCGCTCGACTGCGTCGAGTTCTGGCGGGCCGCGACTCGGCGCCGCCCGACCCGATTCGCCCACCCGAACACCGTCAGGCGCGAATGGCCGCTGGCCCGGTTGCGAGAGTTCTCGCCGACCGTGGACGGTTCGGTGGCCACCCTGGTGCTGCCGCCACTGTCCGGACATGCATCGACCGTGATCGACTTGACCGCCGACCGCAGCCTGATCGGGACCGTCCACGATGCGGGCCTGACCGGAGTGCACTGCCTCGAATGGCTACCGCCCACGACACGCACCTCGGCCGCCGGTATCGACGACCTCGTTGCGGTGATCTCCGGCGCGATCGAGGAACTCGGGGGCACCGTGAACCTGGTCGCCTACTCGCAGGGCGGTTGGCTGGCAACCGTCTACGCCGCCGTGCATCCGGCACGGGTCAACGCGCTCACCGTGGCGGCGGCACCGATCGACTTCGCGCTCGGCCTGCCCGGGACGCGCAATGTGCCCGGTGGCGGGCCGGCCGCCGGGCTGCCCGGCATCGCGACCGCGTGCCGCGCGACGGGCGTCCTACCCACGGTCGCCACCCCGGTCGCGCTCCGGCTGGCCGAATGGCCCGAGGACTGGGCCCGCCTGATGGACCTGTGGGCACACATCCGCGACCCGGCCCGAGTCGCGGCGCATGTCGCCTTCGAGAGCTGGCTCGACGCGCCGCAGGACGTTCCACCGGACTTGTACCGGTGGGCTGCGCTACACCTGTTCCTACGCAACGAGCTGGTGCGCGGTGAGCTGGAAGTGGGCGGCGGGGCCGTCGATCTCGGTGCCATCGCCTGCCCCCTGTTCCTGCTCGCCGGAACCCGCGATCGAATCGTCACCGCCCGGCAGCTGTGGGCGCTGGCCGATCACGTCTCGACCGCAAGGAATCGGATCACACGCCGGGCCGTCGACACCGGCCATCTCGGGATGATCACGGACCCGGACGTGCTCCGAGGGCACTGGCTGCCGATCCTTCGGGAGGTCGTGGACCTGTCCGGGGCGTGACCTCAGACGCCGTCGCCGTCGCCGTCGCCGGACCGGTCCGGGTCCGAGGACGCGGACCGGTCGCGGGGCGACACTCCCCCGCGGCGCCGCTTCGCGACCGTCACCTCCCGGAACGTCTCGTACATCTCCTCGAGCGCCGCCCGCTGCGCCTTGGTCAGATCCGAGTCGCGGCGGATCGCGGCCACCACCTCGGGCAGCTGTCCGGCATCGACCCGATGCACCTGAGCGGCCAGCAGATCGGCGGACGTGTGCAAGTGCTCGGCGATCGCCTCCAGCACCTGCTCACTCGGCTCCCTCAGGTTTCGCTCGATCTGGGAGAGGTAGGGATTGGAGATCCCGACCAGCTCGGCGAACTTGCGCATCGGAACCGCCGCCAGCTCGCGCTGTTGCCGGATGATTTCGCCGAGTGTCGAGGGCCGGGCGTCGTCGTCCACCATGCGCGCAAGCCTACTGAACCGGCTCACCCGACCTCGGACGGTGAGCGCGGCCACGGGAGGGTCAGCGGATGTCGCGGCTGTCGAAGGCGATCACCGTGGCGACGAGGAGCACGACCGTCGTCGCCAGCAGCACCGCGAGGGCGAGCCACGACAGGCCCTCGTCGAGCTGGTTGTCGCCGACCGCGTAGTAGAACAGCGACGCGTACTTCGCCGAGTGCAGCCAGTTGATCGCCGGGGCAAGGGAACTGACCAGATAGGACGCGGCGGCGACCGCACTGGCAACACCGATCGCCGCTCCCCGGCTCGCCCCGGCCGCGGCGACGACCATCGCCAGCAGGCCGAAGGCCAGGCCCAGCAGCACGACGCCGACGGTGGTGCCGACCAGGTTCCACAGGTCGACGTCGAGGCCGAAGCCGCGCCCGACCACCACACACAGCCCCGTGACGATCGGCACCGGCAGGCTCAGCGCGACCATGGCGGCGGCCTTCTGCAGCGCGATCCACCGGCGCGAGACCGGCAACGTCGCGATCAGCGCCAGCGTTCCGTCCTCGTCCTGCCCGGCGATGCAGGACGCCCCGTAGCCGATGGTCACCATCAGCACGATCAGCGGGAGGAAGTTCGCGTACAGATTCGCGTTCAACCACCCGGAGGGAGAGGTCAGCGAACCGGCGATGCCGAACAGCGCCCCGAAGGTGGAGTTGCTGGAGAACAATTCGTCCAGGCCGGTGTCGTTCTTGAACGACGGGTACAGGACCACGATGATCAGCGCGTAGAGGGCCATGCCCAGGGCGTAGAAGAAGATGGACCGCCGGCGCAGCCGAAGGTCGAGCGCGGTCAGGTCAATCGACATGCGCATCCTCCTGCGACGAGTCGTCCCGGTAGTACCCGAGGAACAGTTCGTCGAGATCGGCGCCCCGCGCGCTCATCTCGACGGGTTCGAGCTCGGCGGCGACCCGCAGCAGCGGCGCCACCGAGCCTGCCACGGAGAGCACCACGCCGTCCGCGGCGGAGCTCACCACGCGCACCCCGTCCAGGCCGGCGAAGCTCCCCACGTCGACCGCGCGATCGAACCGGAACTCGACCGTGCGCGGCGCGCTACGCCGCAGGTCGGCCACGGTGTCGGTGACCACGAGCCGGCCCTCCTTGATGATCGACACCCGATCGGCGAGCCGCTGGACCTCGTCGAGGTCGTGCGAGGACAGGAACACGGTCCGCCCCTCGGCCGTCGTCTCGCGGACCAGCCTCACGAACTCGTCCTGCAGCAGCGGGTCGAGCCCGGAGGTCGGCTCGTCCAGCACGAGCAGATCGGGGCGGTGACCGAACGCCATCACCACACCGATCTTCTGGGCATTGCCCTTGGACAGCATGTGCACCGGCCGATCGAGTTCGACACCGAAACGTTCGACCAGGTCGTCGCGGTACCGCCGGTCCCGCGACCCCTTCAGCTTGCCGAACCGGTCCAGGTGCTCGCGGCCGGTGAGTTTGGGGAAGAGGGCGAGTTCGCCGGGCAGGTACCCGGTCCGTCGATGGATCCGTGCCGCCTGGCTCGCCGCGTCCAGACCGAACACGGTCGCCGTCCCCGACGTGCGCCGGTAGAGCCCGAGAAGCATCCGGATGGTGGTCGACTTTCCCGCACCGTTCGGGCCGAGGAATCCGAAGATCTCCCCCTCGTCGACCTCGAACGTGATGTCGTCGACGCCCCGGCGAGGGCCGAACCGCCGAGTCAGCCGATCCGCCGCGATCACCGTCGTCATCTCGGCGCTCCTTGTCCGCGAGGTTCTCGTGTGCGCGCGACGTCCACCACCGGCGCGTACCCGATCGTGCCCGCCCGGCGCGGGCCGGGCTTCACCTGCCACGGGTGACACACGGGAACTGCGTCAGCCGAGGATCAGCACGGCGGCACCGGTCACCCGGCCCTCACGCAGGTCGGTCAGCGCGCGGTCGGCCTCGTCCAGCGTGTAGCCCTTCGCGGTCACCAGCAGGCGGTGCGTTCCCGCGAAGTCCAGGAACGCACGGGCATCGGCGCGCGTGTTCGCGGTGACAGAGCGGAGCCGGCGCTCCTCGAAGAGGTGCCGCTGATAGTTCAGCCGCGGGATGTCGGACAGGTGAATGCCCGCGACCGCGAGCGTCCCGCCGCGGTCGAGCGCCTCGAGTGCGGGCGGGACGAGCGTGCCCACCGGGGCGAACAGGATCGCCGAATCCAAGGGCACCGGAGGCGGATCCGCCGGGCCCTGCACCGAGGCCGCGCCGAGCTCGAGCGCCAGCGTCCGCGCATGGTCGCCGCGGGTCATCACGTGCACCTCCGCGCCACGGGCGATCGCCACCTGGGCGGCCAGGTGCGCGCTGCCACCGAACCCGTAGATCCCCAGTCGCCCGCCCTCGGGTACTTCCGCGCAGGCGAGCGCCCGATAGCCGATGATGCCCGCGCACAGCAGCGGCGCCAGTTCCTCGTCGAGGTAGCCGTCGGGCAGCCGGTGCGCGAACGCCGCGGGCACCACGGCGTACTCGGCGTACCCGCCGTCCTCGTCCCATCCGGTGTATCGCGAACCCGGGCAGAGGTTTTCCCGCCCGCGCAGGCAGTAGCGGCACTCGCCGCAGGTCTCCCGCAGCCAGCCGATGCCGACCCGGTCGCCCAGGCCGAAGCCCGCTCCCACCGCGTCACCCCACGCGACCACCTCACCGACCACCTCGTGACCGGGCACCACGAACTGACGGTGGACGGGCAGATCCCCCTCCGCGACGTGCAGGTCGGTCCGGCACACCCCGCACACCAGGACGCGCACGAGCAGGTCGCCGGGACCCGGCTCGGGAACCGGCATCGACACCGACCGGAGCGGCCGGCCGCGCATCGGTCCAGGCCGACGCACCTGCCATCCCGTCATCACACTCGGAATGCCCATGCGTCAACTGTCCGCGCTCGGCCGGCCGCGCGCCAGGGATCGGGCTACTTCAAGACGACCTCGCCGGACTCGGTGGCGTCCACCGACTCCGTCGTCAGCGGATCGGTCTTGCACTGGAAGTTCCGGTACAAGTCCATCTGGTCGCTGTAATGCGACGACCGGGTGCCGTCCGGCGCGATGAATCCGCTCTGCCCGGGCGGCGCCACCGTGCACAGGTCGGCGATCCCGTCGCCGAGGACGATCCGGTCGTTCTGGGTGCCCCGGTTCATGTACGGCGACAGGCTCAGCACCTCACCCGCGCCCGCCTGCGGAACGCCCAGGTAGTTCTTGTAGTCGAACTTGTTGGCGCTCACCGGCATCTTCCAGCTCGCGGGATCCGGCCCCTGCTCGGTTCCGAGCTTGGCCAGTGCCTGTCCGAACGTGTCTCGCAGCACCGCCATCGGGTCGGCGCCGTTGAAGAAGTCGGTGGTCTGCGGCACCCCGGACTTGGCGCCGAGCAGTGCGTTGTAGATCAGCTTCGTCGCCTCGGCGGGGCGCGCGGTCCCGGCGGCGGGGTAGATCCTCGCGGCGTAGTCGGCGTACACGTCCGGCGGAAGATCGTCCGCGAGCACCGTCTGGAACAGGATCGGCAGCCAGGTCCGCATGATCGCGGCCTGCGGCCCGTCGTAGCTACCGTCCGAGTCGTTGTCCGTGGCCTGACCGTTCCAGTTGCGCAGCAACGCGGTACCACCGGCGACGGGATCACCGGCCGGGAGTTGCGCGGTGGCCTTCTCCAGGTAGGGCAACAGGTAGTCGATGTTCAGGTCGGCGAAGGACGCCTGCCGGTTGATGTCCCAGATATCGCCGGGGGTCAACTTGTCCTTCGCCTCGAGGCGACTGGTCAGCGCCCGCACCCGGTCCACCGGCGACCAGTTGTAGCCGTCGGCGAGCGCGCCCGGCGCGGACTGGTTGTTCCAGTTGGCGAGGTATCCCTGCTCGGGGTTGTACGACTGCGGGTTGTCCGAGAAGGGGCGGATGCCCGACCACTCCATGGTGCCGTCGCCGATCGCGGGCAGTCGCAGGTCCTGGCCCGCCGGCCGGACGGGCAGCCGGCCGGGCGAGACGTAGCCGATGTTCCCCTTGTCGTCGGCGTAGTACCAGTTGATGGTGATGGCGACCTTCTGCGCCTGCGCGAGGAACTCGTCCCAACTGGTGGCCTTCATGATGTCGATCCACGCGACCAGCGACTGGATCTCGTACCCCGCCCAGCTCTCCTTCAGCGAGTAGGCGCTGCCGTTCGGGGTGTCGAAGCTGGTGACCCGCCCGTGCACGGTCGAGTAGATCGGGTAGTCGACGTCCGAGCCGCCGCGCACCTTGATGGTTTCGGGCCGCACGTCCATCGGCTTGTACGCGCCGTCGAACTTGTACTCGTGCTCGTTCGCGGGGTTGAGGACCTCCTGGTAGACGTCGTTGACGTCGAGTGGGCCGGCGGTCGCACCCCAGGAGATCGTCTTGTTCGTGCCGAACAGCACGGTGGGTGCCGCGAACGGCGTGTTGCCCGCGACGTCGAACCCGGCTCCGTGCAGGCCGACGCCGTACACGTACGAGGGGTTGAACCAGCCGAACTGCGGTCCGTTCATCAGGATCGAGGTGCCGTTGGTGGTCTTGTCCGCGCCGACCATCCAGAGATTGCTGGCCTCCGGCTTCATGTGCGGCCAGTCACCGCCGCCGGACTGCTTCATACGGGTCAGGTTCGCGTCCGGCAGGGCCTGCGTCACGCCGGAGAGGCCGGCCTCCTGAGACATCGCCTGCGGCAGGTCGCTCGCCGAATGACCGGCGCGCGGGACGGTGGTCGGAGCGGTCGGGTCCTCCTGCGGCCACACCAGCTGGTCGAACAGCTCCCGGCCCTTCTGGTCACCGTTCTTCGCCTGCAGGCTCCGGAGCACCTCGAGGTTGGCCAGTTCGCTGCTCGACTGGGAGAACCGGTTCGCCATCGTCTGCACCCAGACCATCGCGACGTCGTACCCGGACCAGGGCTCGGGCTCGAAGCCGTTGTCCAGGAACTGCTTCGGCATCAGCGCGGACGGATTCGCCCGCACCTTGCCGATCCGCCGGTTGAACCCGTCCGCGTAGCCGTCGAAGATGTCGCGGTCCTGCTGCGGCAGCTTCGCGAGCTGATCGTGAATCGACTGCGGGTCGATGCTGTTTCGCGCCGTCTTGTCGGTCGCCAGGTAGTCCGGTCCCAGGACCTCCGCCGCGGTCCCGATCGACGACCGCCTGGCCATCTCCATCTGGAAGAGCCGATCCTCGGCGACCGCGTAGCCGTAGCCGTAGTAGAGGTCGCGCACGTTGTCGGCGTACACGTTCGGGATTCCGTACCCGTTGCGTTTGACCGTGACCCCGACCGCCGCGGCCTGTTCGGTCGAGCTGCTCGAGCAGCCGGCGAGGAGCAGGCCCGCGGCCAGACCGAGCGCGAGCAGTGACTTTCTCTTGTCCATCGAACTCCCCAGATCTATTACCGTCCGTTCGGTTGGTAATTGTGACGCGGACCACCCTCCACGTCAAGGTCCCGGCGCGACCTTTCATCCACCGGAAGCCGTTCACGGCGTCGGCTGCCGTCGGTAGAGTCGTGGCGCCGTCCCGACCCCACCTGAAGAGAGCAGCTTCCATGTCGCGCTGGGCCTCGTTCGTCGCATCCCGGAAATGGTGGGTGCTGGTCCTCGCAGTACTGGCCGTCCTCGTCAGCGGACTGTGGGGGCTCGGCGTCTTCGGCAAGCTGAGCCAGGGCGGCTACTTCGACCCGAACAGCGAGTCCGCACGGGTGAGCCTGCTCATCGACGACAAGCTCGGACAGCAGTCGCCGGACATCGTCGCGATCTACACGGCACCCGAGGGCAGGACCGTCGCAGACATCGGCCCGCAGGTCCAGCAGACCCTCACCGCATTCCGCGAGCAGTGGCCCACCCGGTCGGTCACCTCCTACTGGTCGGTGGACCCGTCCACCGCGAAGCTGATGCTGTCCAAGGACGGCACCAAGGCGCTGGCGACCGTCTTCGTCGACTGGGACGCCGGACCCACACTCGCGGACCTGGATTCGATGACCAAGGCGCTGAGCCCGCCCGGGATCGAGACGCAGTTCGGCGGCGGCACGGTCGTCGGGCACTCGTTCAACCAGCACCTGACGCAGGACCTGGTCAAGGCGGAGGCGATCGCCCTGCCCATCACCCTGGTGCTGCTCGTGCTGATCTTCGGCACCGTCGTGGCCGCCGCGGTCCCCGTCTTCGTCGGCATGCTCACCGTCTTCAGCGCGCTCGCCACCCTGCGCGCGCTGACCACGCTCACCGAGGTGAGTTCGTTCGCGCTCAACGTCGCCTCGCTGTTGGGCCTCGGCCTCGCAATCGACTACGGACTGTTCATCGTGAGCCGGTATCGCGAGGAACTGGCCGGCGGCAGCGAGCCCGCCGAGGCCGTTCGTCGCACCGTCTGCACCGCGGGCCGGACGGTGATGTTCTCGGGGCTGCTGCTGGTGTGCGCGTTCGGCGGCATGCTGATCTTCCCGCAGCCGGTGATCCGGTCCCTCGGCTACGGCGCGATCGCCGCCGTCGTCAGCGCGGCCGTGCTCTCGCTCACCGCGGTGCCCGCACTGCTGGCGATCCTCGGCCGCCGGATCAACTCGCTGGCCTGGCGCCGCGGGGCGGTCGAGCGCGGCGAGGAGCGGGCGGCCCGGTTCTGGAGCGGCGTGGTGACCCGGGTGATGCGGCGCCCGGTCACCGTCGCGGTCACCATCACCGCCGGACTGCTCGTGCTGGCCTCGCCACTGCTTGGCGTGACACTCGGCGAGATCACCTACACCGCACTGCCCGCGAACGATCCGTCCCGCGCGGCCTCGCAGACGCTCGCCGAGGACTTCACCAGCACCGGCGACAGCGCGCAGCTGATGTTGCGCGGGGAGGACGGCGTGCGGCCCACCACCGCGCAGCTCGGCGAGTTCACCGCCGAGGCGCGGGCCGTCGAGGGCGTCGCCCAGGTCCGGCTGGTCGCCTCGACCGACGACTTCGCCGTCCTGCAGGCCGTCTACGCCGAGGGCACCCCACCCGCGGACACGGTGCGCGCGTTGCGTGCGATCGACCCGCCGGCTGGCACCAGCCTGGGGGTCGGTGGCGGCGTGGCCCTGACCGAGGACACCAACTCCTCGATCGTCGCGCACCTGCCGTGGATGATCGCGATCATGGTCGGCTCGACGCTGGTTCTGCTGTTCCTCGCGTTCGGATCGGTGGTGCTGCCGATCAAGGCCGTCGCGATGGCCGGACTGAGCCTGGCCGCCACGTTCGGCGTGCTGACCTGGATCTTCCAGCAGGGCCACGGTGCGGCCATGCTCGGGGTGACACCGAACCCACTGGAACCGACGTTCGTGGTGTTGATCCTCGCGGTGGTGTTCGGGCTGTCGACCGACTACGAGGTGTTCCTGATGTCCCGGATGGTCGAGGCCCGGGAGAACGGGGCGAGCACCGAGGAGGCGGTGCGGATCGGCACCGCACGCACCGGCCGGATCGTGACCGCCGCCGCGGCCCTTCTCATCATCGTGACCGGCGCCTTCACCCTCTCCGGCCTGTCGATCATGCGGTTCCTGGGAGTCGGGATGATCCTGGCGCTGATCATCGACGCCACCGTGGTGCGCATGCTGCTGGTGCCCTCCCTGGTCAAACTGATGGGCGAGGCCAACTGGTGGGCGCCCGCATGGATGCGGCGGGTGTACGAGAAGGTCGGCATCGGGCACTGACGCCGATGCCGGGCCCACCGCAGCGCCGTTGAACCGAGGGCTGGTTGGTGGTGGAGTGGATCCCGACGCGCAATGCCCTGCAACGCGGACGCGGGGCCGGCGCGCGAGCCGGGAGGTCCGGGCGATGAGCAGGTGGGGCAAGCGCGAGGACATGATCGTGCACGAGGCGGAGCCGTACAACGCCGAGCCGCCGCCGCGCGCGCTGGCAGATCGGGCGCTGACCCCCGTCGACACCTTCTACAGCCGCAACCACGGGCCGATCCCCCGGCTCGACCCGCGGGCCTGGCGACTGTCCGTCGACGGCGAGGTCGAACGCGAACTCGCGCTGTCTCTGTCCGACCTGCGGTCGGGGTTCGAGCACCGGACGCTCACGGCGACGCTGCAGTGCGCCGGCAATCGGCGGGCTGGACTGATCGAGGTCGGCGACATTCCGGGCGAGGCGCCGTGGGGCTCGGGCGCGATCTCGACCGCGGAGTGGACCGGCGTCCGCCTCGCCGACGTGCTCGGCGCCGCGGGACTCGGACCGCGCGCCGCGCACGTGGCGTTCGCCGCCCCCGACGTCGCGGCAGAGGCCGATCCGCCGCAACCGTACGGCGGCTCGATCCCGGTCGCCAAGGCCCTCGCCGGCGAGGTGCTGCTGGCCTGGGGCATGAACGGCGCTCCCCTGCCCGCGGTGCACGGCGGTCCGGTCCGGGTGGTGGTGCCCGGCCACATCGGCGCGCGCAGCGTCAAGTGGGTGCATCGCGTGACGGCGCAGGAGCGACCGTCGGACAACTACTTCCAGGCCACCGTGTACCGCCTGCTGACCGCGGACGCCGACCCGTCGGCGACGGGACCCGGCGACGGCCTGTCGCTCGGCCCGGTGGCGGTCAACGCCGACATCCTGCGACCAGGTGACGGTGAGGTCCTTCCGGCCGGCGCGACCGAGATCAGCGGCTACGCGTTCGCCGGCGAACGCGGCGTCGCCCGCGTCGACGTCTCCCTCGACCTCGGCGACAGCTGGGTGCAGGCCGACCTCGACGAGCGCGCCGATCCGTGGGCGTGGCGGCTGTGGCGGGTGACGCTCGACCTGCCCGTCGGGCCGGCCGTGATCACGGCCAGGGCCTGGGACACGGCCGCCGCATGCCAGCCCGAATCCGCTCGGCACCTGTGGAACCCCAAGGGCTACGTCAACAACTCCTGGGCACGCATCCACGTGATCGGGCGCGACTGACCGCCTCCGCTGGTCCGCCATGGGTTCCCACACTACTTACTTTGAAGTAAGTTAACTGACACTCTCGGGCGGAGCCTCGGGTGATGTAGTCGTAGCCCCTTCAGGAGGAGTGCTGATGTCGACCTTCATCGTGACCGGCGGGACCGGATTCCTCGGCCGCAACGTGCTGCCTCTGCTGCTCGCCCGGGTGCCCGACGCGCAGGTCCACGTCCTGGTCCGACCGGCATCGGCCGCCCGGCTCGGACGGCTCGCGGCCGGCTGGGACGGCGGCGATCGCGTGCACCCGCTGATCGGCGACCTCACCGCACCCGGGCTGGGACTCGACGGTCCGCCGCCCGCGGCCGAGCACGTCCTGCACCTCGGCGCCGTCTACGACATGACCGCGGGCGACGAGCAGTCGAGCACCAACGTCGAGGGCACCCGCGCAGTCGCCGAACTGACCGAAAGGCTCGGCGCCACAATGCACCACGTGTCCTCGATCGCCGTCGCCGGCGACTACCCGGGCGGGTTCACCGAGGACGACTTCGACCGAGGCCAGTCCTTCCCCACCGCGTACCACCGGACGAAGTTCGAGGCCGAGCGGCTGGTCCGCGAGACCCCCGGCCTGCGCTGGCGCGTGTACCGCCCCGCCGCGGTGGTCGGCGACTCGACGACCGGCGAGATGGACAAGGTCGACGGCCCGTACTACCTGTTCCCGGCCATCGCCGAGCTGGCGAAGCTGCCGTCGCGACTGCCGGTCGGGGTGCCGAGCCTGGGCGCGACGAACCTGGTCCCGGTCGACTACGTCGCACAGGCGATCGTCGGACTGATGCTCGCACCGGGTCGCGACGGCGAGGTGTTCCACCTGGTGAACCCCGAGCCGCAACCGATGCGGGAGGTCTACGCGGCACTGGCCCACGCCGCGGGCGCACCGCGTCCGGTCGCGGACCTGCCCGAGGTCGTCGCCGCCCCCGTACTCCGCCCGCCCACCCGAGCGGCCACCGCCGCCCGCGACCTGGTGCTCGACCGGCTCGGCATCCCACCGGTCATCGTGGACCACCTCACCCTGCCCACCGTCTTCGACTCGACCCGGACCCAGCAGGCCCTGGACGGGAGCGGAATCACCGTGCCGCCGTTCGGTTCCTACGCGGACACCCTGTGGCGGTACTGGCGGGGCAACCTCGACCCCAACCGGCACCGCCGCGACGACCCGTCCGGGCCGCTGGTCGGACGGCACGTGATCATCACCGGCGCTTCATCGGGGATCGGCCGCGCCTCCGCGCGGGCGGTCGCCGCGAAGGGCGCGACGGTGCTGCTGATCGCCCGCGGCGCCGAGGAGCTCGACGCGACGGTCGCCGAGATCCGGGCCGAGGGCGGACGGGCCTTCGGCTATCGGTGCGACGTCACCGACGGCGAGTCGGTCGACCGGACCCTCGAGACGATTCTCGACGCACACGACCACGTCGACATGCTGGTCAACAATGCCGGCCGGTCCATTCGCCGCGGCGTGTTCGCCTCCACCGACCGGATCCACGACTACGAACGCACCATGGCGGTCAACTACTTCGGGGCGGTGCGGCTGATCCTCGGGCTGCTTCCCCAGATGCGTGCGCGCCGGTTCGGGCACGTCGTCAACATCAGCAGCGCGGCCGTGCAGAGCCACACGCCGCGGTTCTCCGCCTACGTGGCCAGCAAGGCCGCCCTCGACGGATTCACCGACACCATTGCGTCCGAGACGCTCTCGACCGGCATCACGTTCACCACCATCCACATGCCGCTCGTCGAGACGCCGATGATCACGCCGTCGGGGAAGGCCAACATCGGCCGGGTGATCAGCCCGGAGAAGGCGGCCGCGATGGTGGTCCGGGGCCTGGTCGAACGGCCGAAGCGGATCGACGACCCACTCGGCACGCTCGGCGAGTACGGCCACGTGTTCGCGCCCGGCGTCAAGGACCGAGTGCTGCACCAGATGTACCGGGCGTTCCCGGACTCCCCAGCCTCCAAGGGCGTGACCGAGAGCGGCGGCGCCGTCACCGCCACACCGCCCGCGGCGGCACCCGCGGCGAAACCGAGGCACAACTCCACCGTCTCGAAGGTGGGACGACGCATCGCCCGCGTGGTGCCCGGCACCCACTGGTGACGCGCGGCGGTCGGCCCTCACGAAAATGCAACGGCCGCACGATAACTGTGAGCACCACCGTCACGCAATACAGCAGCGAGACACGTCCAAATTGCCCATCACGAACCCTCTGCTTCAAGCTGAGCGAGAGCCTGCCGAGCGCACCGCTTACGGTTCGTGAACGAAACGTCGTGCTCATCGAATTTCTCGTGATCTCCCGAACTCTTCACGAAAAACTCCTTCCAGAAACTGCGAGGTATCACCTTCTCGAAATCGGCCAGCTGCAAGCCGCCAAGTTCGTACCGATTCGCGGTTGTGGTTGGACCTTCGCTGGCAAGGAGGGTGTAGGTCGAGACGAAGCGGGCAGCGATGTCATCGAGCTCCCGCCCACCACTAATCATCGCCTGAACTTTCCCTCCCAACTCATTCATGCCCTCCTCGTCCAGATACGACAGGTGAAATAACACCGATCCAGTTTTAGGATCTTCATCCTCGAAATCAGCGATGCACGCGTTCAAACACCTGCGCCGAACATCCTCCATAGCCAATCTGATCGGCTCAGACAACGTGTCGTGCGGAGCCGACAATGTGGGGTGGAGCGAACGAACTGTCGCGGTCAGCCCCCATTCACGCTCCAGCTCGTCGACCACGACACGAGAGGCGTCCCTTGACCCGGCTCGCTCAACTGCAATGCCCGCGAGTTCGCCAGGGAACCGAAGTCGCGCCGACAACCACGAATCCTCCTCGAAGTCAGCAACGCGTCGTCCGACGTCCAGCGCCGCCGACAGTGCATTCGCCGATGTAATACTCTCCATGGTTTCAGTCAGCAACCTGCACGCCTTTTCGGCCGCGCGATCCGTGGCCTCCTTGTCTGCCAAGGCCACTCCGAGCGGCGACTTGTCGTCGAGCACACCCGCACTCGCCAACTGTGCCAATCCGGCGCGGACATGCTTGTCGCTGATATCACCCACCGGGATACCCATTACGAAGTACCTGTCGAAGTACGCACTCTCGGACGCCCTGCAACTTCCTGATGGTCGCCCGGAACCGATCCATCCATTAACTTCAACCGTGGGGAAAATATGGTTCAGCAACTTTGTCAACGCCGCGACGCGCGAGTCATCTGATTCGTCAAAGCAACTCGCCACCAACTGATGGGTCGATGAGTCTCCCTGGCGCGACACCGAGCCACTCCAAAGCAACCCGTCTTTCCATCCTGGAAGCATCCGGTACAGCCTCGGGTATCGAACACGGAGAAAGGTCAGCAGAAGCAGGTCCTCAGCGTTGATCTCATCGGGCTGAATCACCGTCAACGCAATGTCGAACTGAGTAACTAGGCGGTGGATTGTACGAAGGGTTGCGAGATCACCTTCGGGGACGAGTGCTAGAAAATCACCGATCAAGGAACCGAACTGTGTTCGCCCCGTCAGAATCGGCCCAAGATTGTGTGCCGCCTCTACTCGCGCTAGTGCTGCAGTAAGTTCGCGCACCCGGTGCGCCGACTGCATAGGCGGCAGATCGAATGGATACTGCACAATCTTCTCCAGGAACTGCAGCGCTCGATCAGAAGTTGCTGCAATCGACGTAGTCCTCAAGACATCGCAAACTGTTTCTTGGTCATATGCCAGTAGGTAGTGAACCCCTGGAAAGCTCCCCAGCAACCGAACCGTCTTCAACACAGCGACAAGTTCGTCAGAATGCAACCGGTCGATATCATCAATGATTACGAGCACCTTAATTCCAGCTTCGACGAAATCTCTCGACGCTTTTTTGAACTGGTCCTGGAATGATTTGTCGAGCAATTTCGCAGCCTCTTTGACGGTTGAACTGGCGGCCTGCCCGGCCACCGGTATCGCAGCGGCCGCTCCCGCCACAATCGGCACCATCGCCTGAAACTTCTTCACGATCTTCCTGCGAAAAACTGCAGGAAGAGCCGAGCTGATCGTTGCGTAGAACTCACCAACCAACGATGCGGGATCCGAGGCAGCCCACGGAGTGAAGTAGCGGACTGCCCACTCCTGTGGCATCTTTTCCTCAATCATCCGCAGCACGGACGTCTTTCCGCTTCCCCATGCCCCCGTCAACCCGAACGCAACACTGTCTCCACCACCGGCGGCGACAATCCTGTCGGCAACGTGCTCCGCAAAAGTCTGTCGTTCGAGGCGATCAGCACGAGAACCCACGATCGGTGCGTCGGTGAAGACATGTGTCGCTGAATCAAAAGTCATGCACTCACTTCATCACAAGCTCGGCCCGCTGCGTCGAACACACGGTGGATAACAACAGCTATGACTGCATAGATCGAACGACCCCTCGCCATCTGTGGGCCGCCCCTTGTCGACGCTAGCCGCCGCGCACTGGCCTTCCCCTACAAAGCAACTCGCTGCCAGCTTCATCGCGGTCGTCGCTGGGCCATCACGCTGGCCGAATGATCCGCTCCCACATGTCGCGAGGGCTACTGCCTGTGGGCCGGATCAAGCCTTGTTTTGGCATATCGCTCGGACGACGCATCGCCCGCGTGGTGCCCGGCACCCACTGGTGACGTGTGTCAGTCGGGCTACCGCGGACGGATCAGCGCCTGCGCCACGATGACCCGGTCCCCGTCGAAGGTGAGCGCGAGCGAACCGTGCAGGTCGTAGCCCGCGTCGAGGGCCGCGCTGACCCGGTTGCAGAACTCGACATCGTCGGGCCCGGTGAGAACGCGGTAGCGCGGCAGATCGCTCGTGTCGGACATGCGGTTCAGTCTCCCTGGCCGCGCGCGCTCACACCGGCAGTGCCCGCACCCCGTCGGCGACGAGGGCGAGAACGGCCTTCGGAACGGCTCCGCAGCTGGGTGGGCGCGCCTGCAGCTCCACGCCGGACATCGCGACCTCCCACGCCCGGCCGTCGCGGTGCCGGACCACCGGTCGAGCGCCGGTCTCGTCGACCGTCAGCTCGGCGGACGCCGCCGAAACCGATTCCCGCACCGCGATTTCGGCGACCTGACCGGCGTCGGTCCAGGTGCTGCGCCCTCGCAGCCCCCTCTGGTACACCTCGCCTCGGCCCGCGGCGAGTACCGCGGCCACGCTCTGTTCGGCGTCCAGACGCCCGTAGGTGTAGCCGCTCGGCAGCAGGATCATCGACGGCGCGAAGCGGTGCCCGCCGGTGTGCGAGCACTCCCACACCGTGTCGCCGAACCGGTCGGAGAGCGCCGCCGCGATCGGGCGACCGAGCACCGCGCAGCACTGGTCACGCTTGCCGTGCGCGCACACCAGAACCACCGGATCGGTCACGACCTCGCCAATCCCGGGGGCGGCGGCCGGCATCGCCAGGTCCAGCTCGAGCAGCTCGGCGGGATCACCCACCGTCAGCCGCTCACACCAGGCTCCGTCGGGATGAGTGCGCGCGAGCAGCACCGTGCGCTCCGGCGGCGCCGACGCCGGACGGCCGGGCCGGCGGATGAGCAGCAGCCGGACACCTGCCGCCGCCACGTGGCGCTCGAGCCGGGCGGACAGCTCAGCGCCCAGCGCCTCGCCACCGAACACGTCACGGCCCCAGGCCCCCGGGTGCTCGAGACACAGCCACCCGGTGGTGTGCGCGGCGGTGCCAGGCAGCGGTTCGTCGGCGGCGGACAGGAACGAGCAGGTCGCGGGGTCGGTCACCGCACCATTGTGCCCGCGGGTCACTCGTGGATCTTCTTGCCCTCCGAGAACATCTGTACGAACTTCTCGATGCGACGGGCCCGGGTCTCGCGCCTCTTGGCGTCCTGCAGCCGGTAGGCCACCGCGTACCGGTTGACCTTGTTCAGCGTGGCGAAGAACTGTTCCGCCGCGGGAACCTGCGCCAACGCGTCCAGGAAGTCCTGCGGCACCGCCGCCGTCGACTGGCCCTCGTAGGCGCGGTCCCAGCGCCCGTCGGCCTTGGCCGCCTCGATCTCGGCCAGTCCCGGCGCAACCACCAGGCCCTGCGCGAGCAGCTGCTCCGCCTTCTCCCGGTTGCGCTTGGACCACGGACTGCGGGCTCTTCGTGCGGTGAAACCCTGCAACCAGTGGTCGTCGTCGAAGCTGCGCTTCTGCCCGTCGATCCACCCGAAACACAGCGCGGCGTTCAGCGCCTCGTCGTAGCTGACGCTCGGCTGCGCGCAGTCCTTCTTCGCGATCTTCAGCCAGATCCCGGGCGAACTGGCGTGATGCGCGAC
Organism: Rhodococcus sp. NPDC059234; assembly: GCF_042754225.1. Taxonomy (NCBI): domain Bacteria; kingdom Bacillati; phylum Actinomycetota; class Actinomycetes; order Mycobacteriales; family Nocardiaceae; genus Rhodococcus; species Rhodococcus sp. NPDC059234. The sequence goes on along the minus strand of NZ_JBHZAH010000013.1, from coordinate 27,620 downwards.
AAGCCAGTTCCGAAAGTCCGACGCGCCGGCGAAGTGCTCGGTGGTCCGTTCCGCTGCCATCCACCCACGCTACGGCGAGGACGCGGCCGGGGGCTTGAACAAACGCGACTGTCAATACTGCCCGAGGCTTCGCGCGAGAGGTCAGATATTACCCGAGGCTTCGCCCGAGAGGTCGCGGCGGCCGGTCGCCATCGCGGCCCATACCCGCACGAAGCCCTGCGACAGGTAGGCGAGGGTCCCGAGGCTGAGGATCCACTTGGTGATGCTCACCGTCGAGATCGACCGGACCCGGGCGTCGGTGATCGCCTCGCGATGGTCGAGCAGGTGCAGATCCACCACGTTCTCCACGTAGTCGGCAGCCGCCGCGACCACGGGCGCCGCGTAGAGCGCGCGCCTGGTTGCCGGGGACAGGTCGGCGAGCTGCCCGAGCCGCTTCGCGCCGGTGCACAGGGCGACCGCGTAGATGATCGGATGCACCATGTCCGGACCGAAATGGCTACGGAATCGCGCGGTTTCCGCCTCGTCCATGCTGTCGAGGACGGCGCGGTAGGAGCGCGCCGACATCGCGGTCTGGGTCGCGAGGAGCTTCGGACCGGTGGGGCCGAGCAGTCGTGCGATGTTCGCCTGGGAGACCACGTAGGCGGCGGACCAGCCGAGGAGCTTGCGGTCGAGAGCTGTCAGTGCCATGCCGAGATCCTAGAAGCCGGGCGCCTACTATCTTTGGACATGACCGAACCCCGCGGCCTGCCCGAGGCGATCGTGCGTCCCGACGAGGCGGCTCGGTCGATCGACGTCTCGCGTCGCCTGCCACGGGAATCGTTGCGGCCGTTCGTGGAGTACCTCTGGATCGTGCACTGGCGCGTGGACGGCTCTCGCGACCAGCAGGTGTTGCCACAGCCCAAGATTCACCTCGCCGCCGAGGACGGCCGACTGCTCGTGCACGGGGTCAGCCGCGATCCGTTCCACCGGCACCTGGGCGGCACCGGGCACGTGATCGGGGTCGCGTTCCGGGCGGGCGGATTCCACCCCTTCCTGCGGTCGAGTGTCGGCGACCTCGCAGGGCAGGTCCTCCCCGCCGGTCCGCTGCTCGGTGTGGACGACACTCCGGTGGCCGTGGCCGCCCTCGCCACCACGGACGACGACGCGATGACTGCCGCCGTCGAGGACTACCTGGAATCACTGTCGCCCCGACCAGATCCGGCTGTCGACAGGGTCTCCGAACTCGTCACCCGGATCGAACAGGACAAGTCGATCCACCGGGTCGACGAGGTCGCGGCGGTGGCCAGGCTGAGCGTGCGCTCCTTGCAACGCCTGTTCACCGAGTACGTCGGGGTCGGTCCGAAGTGGGTGATCCGACGTCACCGCCTGCTCGACGCCGCGGAGCGCGCGCACAGCGGCACCCCTATCGCATGGGCGGAACTGGCCGAGGAACTGGGGTTCAGCGACCAGGCCCATCTGATCCGAGACTTCACCGCGGCGGTGGGGACCCCGCCCGCCACCTACGTCCGGCAGATCGGCAGTTGGCGCCCGTCAGGCAGGTAGGCTCCGGATCGGTCGGGCCGACGGCAAGGGGGATGCCATGCGGCGGTGGTGGAATGCATTCTGGGACAAGCCTCCCCGCGGCGTCCTGCTGACCTGGGCGATCGCCGTCTGCCTCGCGGCATTGTGGGCGTGCAGCTATCCGACGCCGAACGGCTGGATCCTGATACTCGGCTGCTTCCGGCCGGCGGTACTCGTCGCGGTCGGCTGGACGGCCAAGACCGGCTCGCACTTCCTACGTCACGGCTCGTAGTCGAACTGGATCACCGCGGTTCCGCTCGCCGTCCTCACCAGCCTCACCCTGGTCTCGTTCGACGTGCCGCGGCAGGCGCGCTGGCAGTGGTCGCAGGCGGAGTTCGCGGCTGCGGTCGACGACCTCCCGTCTGGCACCCGGTCCGGTGTCATCGAGCGCCGGATCGGCAGTTACGACGTCCGAACCGTGCGCCGTCACGGCGACAACGTCTATTTCGTCGTGACCGACAGCGGCTTCCTGGACGACGACGGGATCGCCTACCTACCCGACGGGGAGCCGGCCACCCCGATCCGGTCGGCGAGGGCGTGCGGGTCTGGCACCTGCGCGGGCCCTGGTACTCCTTCAGCGCCGGCTGGTAACGCGCGCAACTAGGCGAGAAACGCCGTGACCTCGGCGTCAAACTCGTCCGGGCGGTCCCGGTGCACGCTGTGCCCGACCTCGATGGTCACCGCGCGGGCGTCGGGCATCGCGGCGAGCGCGGCCGCGAGTCGGCCCGGGTCGACCATCCCGCGGGGCCCACCGGTGATCACCAGGGTCGGCGCGGTCATCGACGGCAGGCCCGCCCACCAGTCCGGGTGCGCGGCGTGGAACTGCGCGAGCGCGGAACGGGTCATCGACCGGTCGAACGCGATCAGGGCCCGCGGACTGCGGGCCATGCTGGTCACCGCATGCCACAACTCCACCGGCGTCGGCAGCCGTCGCGTCAACGCCCCCATCGCCTCGTCGGGGCGCAGCGGCAGCGGCGCCTCCTCGAGCACCAGCCTGCGCACCAGGTCCGGGCGCGCCTGCGCGACGAGCGAGGCTGCGTGCCCGCCGAGCGAGTGCCCGACGAGGTCGGACTGCCCGAGGTCGAGGTGGTCGATCAGCGCAATCAGGTCGTCGCCGAACTCGGCGAACCGGTACGACTGCGCGTGCGCGCTGCGGCCGTGGCCGCGCAGGTCGACCGAGACCACACGCCGCCCGCCGCGAATCAGGGTCCGGGCGAATCGATCCCAGGTGTGACTGTCTCCGCCCATCCCGTGCACGAGCACGACCGGCACCGGGTCGGGTCCGCCCGAGTCGCGATAGGCGATGTCGATGCCGCCGAGGGTGGCCGTAGTCGTCGTCACTCGTCCTCACGCCGCCCTTCGGGACCTACGCATTCCCGTCGGCCAGGCTAGTCACCGGCCCCGTCGAGAATCGAGTCGGGCCGCAGGTCCAGCCGCCGCAGCAACTGGGCGTTGACAGCCACGACCACGGTGGACGCGGACATCAGCAGGGCGCCGACCTCCATCGGGAGGGTGAATCCCCACGGCGCCAGGACACCCGCCGCCAGCGGCACCGCGATGGCGTTGTACCCGGCCGCCCAGCTCAGGTTCTGCACCATCTTCCGGTAGGCGGCCCGGGACAGTTCGATCACCGACAACACCGAGCGGGGGTCGTCGCTGGCGAGGACCACCCCGGCCGACGCGATCGCGACGTCGGTGCCCGCGCCGATCGCGATGCCGACGTCGGCCTGCGCGAGCGCGGGCGCGTCGTTGACGCCGTCGCCGACCATCGCCACCGTCCGGCCCGCGGCCTGCAGGGCCTTGACCTTCGCGCCCTTGTCCTGCGGCAGCACCCCGGCGAACACCTCGTCGATTCCCAGGCTGCGGGCGACGGCCTGGGCGACCGGCTCGGCGTCGCCGGTGATCATGGCGACGTGCACGCCACGCTCGTGCAGGGCGTCGATCGCCTGCTTCGACTCCGGCCTGATCTCGTCGGCGAGGGCGAGCGCCCCGATCACCCCGCCGTCGCGGATCACGTGCAGCACCGTGGACCCCTGGCCGGCCCAGTCCTCGGTCTGCGCGAGCGCGGTCACCCGGTGGTCGGCAAGCATGCCGGGACCGCCGACACTGACCTGCACCCCGTCCACGGTGGCGGTGACCCCGACCCCGTTGCGGGCCTGGAAGGCGGTGGCCACGGGCGCGGTGTGCTCGTCCCGCCCGCCCTCGACCGCCCCACGGAGCCGGGCGGCATCGACGATGGCCCGGCCGAGCGGATGTTCGCTGTCGCCCTCCACCGCCGCGGCCAGCGCGACCACTGCGTCCTCGGTGTGCCCGGCGACCGCCACCACCCCGACCACCGCGGGCTCACCCTTGGTGAGGGTGCCCGTCTTGTCGAACAGGACGGCGTCGACGGTGCGCATCGTCTCGAGCGAGCGACGGTCGGTGACGAGCACCCCGGCCCGGGCCGCGCGTTCGGTGGCGATGGACACCACCAACGGAATCGCCAGACCGAGCGCGTGCGGGCAGGCGATGACGAGCACAGTGATGGTGCGTGTCACCGCCTCCTCGGGGGTGCCCAGGAGCAGCCAGGCGAACGCCGTCAGTACGGCCGCGCCGAGCGCGAACCAGAACAGCCAGCCCGCGGCCCGGTCGGCGAGAACCTGTGCGCGAGAAGACGAATTCTGCGCCTCGGCGACCAGACGCCGGATGCCGGCGAGCGCGGTGTCCTCGCCGACCGCGGTGATCCGCACCCGCAGCGCCGAGTCCGTCGTGACGGTGCCCGCGACCACCCGATCGCCGGGCGCACGACGGACCGCCAGCGACTCGCCGGTGATCATCGACTCGTCGACGTCGGCGGTGCCCATCGCAATGGTGCCGTCCGCGGGGACTCGCCCACCGGGCCGGACGATGACGAGATCACCCGCCGCCAGCTCCGAGATCGGTACGGTCACCGCGTCTTCCGCCGCGCCGTCGGCGGCATCGAGGCGCTCCGCCTCGTCGGGCAGCAGCGCGGCGAGCGACTCCAACGCGCTCGACGCCTGGCCGAGTGAACGCATCTCGATCCAGTGCCCGAGCAGCATGATGACGATGAGAAGTGCCAGCTCCCACCAGAAGTCGAGTTCGTGACTGAGGATGCCGAGGCTCGCGCCCCAGGACGAGACGAAGGCGACCGTGATGGCCAACGCGATGAGCAGCATCATCCCGGGCTGCCTGGCCCGGATCTCCGAGACCGCACCGGCGAGGAAGGGTCTGCCACCGCAGACGTACATCACGGTGCCGAGCAGCGGCGAGATCCAGGTGACCGGGCCGTCGTGCGGGAGCGTGTACCCGATCAGGTCGGCGAACATCGCGTTGGCGAGCACGACCGGCACCGCGACGGCGAGCATGATCCAGAACAGACGCCGGAACTGACCGGCGTGGTCGCCGTGACCCGCGTGGTCGCCGTGACCGGCATGTCCGCCGTGGCCCGCGTGTCCGGTGTCGTCGCCGTGGTCCGCATGCTCGACCGGCGGAGCCCCGAGTTGCGAGTCGCCCGCGTGGGGCCGATGGTCGGCATGTGTTCCCCGCTCGGAGGTCATGAGCCGACGCTATACCCCCAGTAGGTATAGCGCAATCGCTGGGCGGACCCTCGATTCACTCGTACACTCCCTCGATGTTCCACCCGGTCCCACCGAAGATCAGCAGCAACGCCCGAGGCTCGGCGTCACCCGGGGTGCGATCGCGCGCCTGGGCGAGCAGCACCTGCGCCCGGGCCGACCGCCGCGCCTCCGCCGGGTCCCACCACCGCTCGTCCACCGGCCACGGCCCCGCCCAGCCGGAGAGCTCCCAGCTCCGCGCTCCCCACCGCAACCGCGACGGCGGAGTGGTGAAGGCGCCGCGGGCGGTGACCGCCACCGCCGCACCCTCCGCGTCCTCGAGCGCCACCGGCGGCCGCCCCGGCAGCACCGCCGAGGGCGCGGGCTCGGGCAGCCTGCCCGGCCACGGCGCCGACGGATCCGACTCCGGCACCAGCTCGTCGCCGAGCGACAGCAGCGTGACCCGCTCCCCCGGACCCCGCCCACCACTGAGCACCCCCACCCGCACCGAGTCACCGCCGAGCAGTCCCTGGACCCGGACCAGCGCCCGCCTGGCCCGCTCGTCCTCGGCGCCGACTCCGCCCCACAGCCCCAACTGCAGCGCCCCGGCCGCCACCACCTCGACCGGCTCGAGTCGCAGCACCTCGATCCCCGCCGTCGGCCGGGACTCGCTGCGACCGGTGAGCCAGCCGTCCAGCTGCCAGCGCACCCGGTCGGCAGTGCCCTCCGGGGTGAGCGGTTCCGCGCACCGCCAGGTACGCGAAAGATGTTCTCCGTTACCGGTACTGGCGCGTACCAGCAGTCGGGTGCAGGCGACCGAGGCCGCGGACAACTTGACGTGCAGCCGCTCCGCGAGCGCCCGCCCGGCGAAGGCCGCCGCATCGACCCGGTCCACCGGCGGGTCGCAGAGCTGTTCGACGTCGAGGTCCGGCGGCAGCGGCCGAGCCGACGGCGGTCGCTCCGGCTCGCCCCGCGCACTGCGGTGCGCCATCACCGCGTCGGTCCCGAACCTGGATGCCACCGCCACCGGAGCCAGGGCCGCGAAGTCACCCACGGTGCGCAGTCCGAGCCGGTGCAGCAGATCCACCAGGTCCGCCCGCTCGGCGGCCGCGAGACTCGGCTCGGCGGCCAACTCCGCCACCGGGAGCGGCGCCAGGAACCGAGCGCCGCCGCCGGATGGAACCAGCACCGACCGGCGAGCCGCGATGACCGCGGTGGACAGCTCGTCCGCCACTCCGACCTGGCATTCCACCCCGGCCACCGAGGCCTCGTCGACGAGGCGCTCCGCGGCGGCTTCCTCGGAGCCGAAGTAGCGACCGACTCCCCTGGCGGCGAGCACCAGCAGCCCTGGGCGCAGCACCTCCACCCCCGGAGCCACCGCGTCGATCGCCGCGGCGACCGGCTCGAACATCCGGGCGTCACGAGCCGAGTCCGCGGTGAACACCCGCAGTCGCGGGCACCGGGCCTGCGCCTCCCGCCTGCGCAGCCCACGTCGCACCCCGTCGGCGCGGGCGGTCGCCGAACACGCGACGACCCGGTTTCCCGACGTCACCGCCACCGGCTCGGTCGGCGGCAGATCCGCGACCGCCGCGGCCGCGATCGCGGGCCAGTCGGGGCACCACAGCGCCAGCACTCGCGAGGCGGACGCGGCGGTCATGCCACACCGCTGCTGCGGAATGCACCCGCACGCTCGGGCGATCCCAGATCCCGGGCGGGCGTGTCCGGCAGCCATTCCACCCGGCCGCCCACCGGTCGGACGTCGAGCCGGGCGGTCCGCCGCTGGAACGCGCGACCCTCGGCACTGACCGCCAGCCGCAGCCCGCGCAACCGGCCACGCCCCGACTCGAGGCCGCGACCCAGCCCGTCGTAGTCCCGGACCGCGGCCTCCAGCCTGACCTCCGCACCACCCCAGCGGCCGTCCGTCACCACCAACGTCGACCCCTTGCTGCGCGCCCGCGCCACCACGGCCCGCGCCCGCGAGGGCGGTACCGAGAGTCCGCCGAGGCCCAGCACCACCATGTCCATGCCGTCGAGGAGCACCGCCGCCACCTCCACCGGGTCCGGTCCCGGATCCGGGATCAGCGCCAGCCGACCGAGTTCGGCCCCCATCTCGGCGGCCGAGAGCAGGCCGAGCCGGGGCAGTCCGATCACTGCCGCATGCCCGCCGGACTCCGTCACCGACGCGAGCAGGCCCAGCAGCAGCGAACCGGCACCGGACACCGAGACCACCGTGCCCCGGGCGAGTCCGCCGCGGGGCAACAGCGCCGCCAGCGCGGTCGGGACCGGGAGCACCTGCCTGCCGTCTCCGGGCGCGCCGCCGTCGGGCTCGTGGACAGGCCGGACCGCCACCGCCTCGCCGCGCGCGGGCACCGCCGCCATCCGGCGCCGGAGCTGGTCGAGGCGTTCCTGCCTGGACAACCCGGCCAGGCCGAACTCCTGCGAGAGCGCACTGTCTGCGGCAACACCTTCTGCGTCCAGGTCCTCCCCGTCCACGACCTCTGCGTCCACAACCTCTGGGGCGACGCTCGTCACCACTGCCTCCCTCCGCCCGGCACCCGGCCGGTCGACATCCGCGGGGAAGGCGCGGCCACGACTGAAACAAACTCGAACACATATTCGAATACACTCAGTAAAGCCGCTTCCCCGGCACCCGTCAAGGCGCCGCCGTATCGCAGCGCACGGCGGGCCTGAACGGATGTCCACTACCCTCACGGTGTGGCGGAGCAGGAGCAGCGAATCGTCGGACCGGACTACCTGGTGGCCGGCCGCTACCGACTGCGCTCCAAACTGGGCGGCGGCGGCATGGGATCGGTCTGGCTCGCCCACGACACCCTGCTCGACCGCGAGGTCGCCATCAAGCAGGTGGTCTCCACCGCGGGCCTCACCGAGGAGGCCGCCCAGGAGATTCGGGCCCGGGCCATGCGCGAGGGCCGGATCGCGGCCCGCCTGTCCCACGACCACGCCATCGCCATGTACGACGTCGCCCTCGAGAGCGGTGAACCCTGGCTGGTGATGGAGTACCTGCCCTCGCGCAGCCTGGCCCAGGCCCTCAACCTCACCGAGGCGCTGCCGCCGCTGCAGGTCGCCCAGATCGGCGCGCAGGTCGCCGACGCGCTCGCCGAGGCCCACGCCGCGGGAATCGTGCACCGCGACATCAAGCCCGGCAACATCCTGATCGCCGATCGTGGCCGGGCCGCCGGGACCGTCAAGATCAGCGACTTCGGCATCTCCCGCGCCAAGGGCGACGCGCAGCTCACCCGGGCGGGGGTGATCACCGGCACCCCCGCGTACTTCGCCCCGGAGGTGGCCCGCGGCGACGATCCCACCGAGGCCTCGGACGTGTTCTCCCTCGGCGCCACGCTGTACACCGCCACCGAGGGCCAGCCGCCGTTCGGCATCGACGACAACACCATCGCACTGCTGCACAAGGTGGCCAAGGCGGAGATCATGCGCCCGGTGCACAGCGGCGACCTGACCGACGTGCTGCTGCACCTGCTCGAACCGGACCCGGCACGCCGGCCGACCATGGCGCAGGCCCGGGACCTGTTGGCGCAGGTCGCCGCCGGAGCGGGTGGCAGCGTCAGCTACGTCCTGGACACCCCCCTGCGGGGCGCCGACGGCACCGTGCCGTTCTGGGCCCGCCGCTCCGCGACCAGCGGCCCGTCACGAACGGCGAACCGGTTGCCCACCAGCACGATCACCGGCCTGCCCGCCGCTCAGAACAGCGTCCCGCTGCAGAGCGTGCCCCGGCCCGGTCCGCGGGTACCGACCGCTCCGGTCGTCGAACCGCAGCAAAAGCCCGCTGCGCACTCGGCCGTTCCGCTGGCCGTCGCCATCGTGCTGCTGTTCGTCGCGATCGCCGTCGTCGTCGCCGTGGTGCTCATGATCGCGTTGTGAAACATACTCCGTGCCTTCGTGATTCATAGAATCCTCAGGCACCGGCGGGGACTGTGACACAGATCCCGCCGTCCTCGGGACCTTCGCCCCTAGTGGCAATCCTGAGCGCGGGCAATCATTCCGGTTCATGCGTGTGCAAACGAAACCCCGGGCACCACGACTGACCGATCTCACCCGCGCGAGCGTGGCTCGTGGTTGACATCGCGCCCCGCCCAGCGACCTCGGTCGCCGCTTCCGAGCGCCCCTACCCGCCGGTGTCCGCACCCAAGGGTTCGAAGATCGTCACGATCCTCACCACGACCGATCACAAGACCATCGGCCTGATGTACATCGTGACCTCGTTCGCGTTCTTCCTCGTCGGCGGCCTGATGGCCCTGCTGATGCGCACGGAGCTCGCGGTCCCGGGCATGCAGTTCCTCTCGAACGAGCAGTTCAACCAGCTGTTCACCATGCACGGCACGATCATGCTGCTGCTCTACGCCACTCCGGTGTTCTTCGGCTTCGCGAACTACCTGATGCCGCTGCAGATCGGCTCGCCCGACGTCGCGTTCCCGCGACTGAACGCCGTGAGCTACTGGTTCTACCTCTTCGGCGGGCTGATCGCATCCGCCGGCTTCCTCACCCCCGGCGGCGCAGCGGATTTCGGCTGGACCGCCTACGTGCCGCTGACCGACCCGACGCACTCGCCGGGCGTCGGTGCCGACCTGTGGATCATCGGCCTGACCCTGGGCGGTCTCGGCACCATCCTCGGCGCGGTGAACCTGGTGACCACCATTGTCTGCCTGCGCGCTCCGGGCATGACCATGTTCCGGATGCCGATCTTCACCTGGAACGTGCTCGTCGCGAGCCTGCTGAGCCTGCTGGTCTTCCCGCTGCTGGCATCGGCGTTGATCGCACTGTTCGTGGATCGCAAGCTCGGCGCCCACCTCTTCGACCCCGCCAACGGCGGAGTGATGTTGTGGCAGCACCTGTTCTGGTTCTTCGGCCACCCCGAGGTGTACATCCTGGCACTGCCGTTCTTCGGCATCGTGTCGGAGATCTTCCCGGTCTTCTCGCGTAAGCCGATCTTCGGCTACAGCGGCCTGGTCTACGCGACTCTGGGTATCGCCGCCCTGTCGATCGCGGTGTGGGCGCACCACATGTACGCCACCGGCGCGGTGCTGCTGCCGTTCTTCTCCTTCATGACGTTCCTCATCGCGGTCCCGACCGGCGTGAAGTTCTTCAACTGGATCGGCACGATGTGGCGCGGTCAGCTCACGTTCGAGTCGCCGATGCTGTTCTCGGTCGGCTTCCTCGTGACGTTCCTGTTCGGTGGCCTGTCCGGCGTGCTGCTGGCCAGCCCGCCGATCGACTTCCACGTCACCGACACCTATTTCGTGGTCGCGCACTTCCACTACGTGCTCTTCGGCACCATTGTGTTCGCCACCTACGCCGGCATCTACTTCTGGTTCCCGAAGATGACTGGGCGCCTGATGGACGAGCGCCTCGCGAAGTGGCACTTCTGGACCACCTTCATCGGTTTTCACACCACGTTCCTGGTCCAGCACTGGCTCGGCGCAGAGGGCATGCCCCGCCGCTACGCCGACTACCTGCCGACGGACGGGTTCACCACCCTCAATACCGTCTCCACGATCGGTGCCTTCATCCTCGGCGCCTCCACGCTGCCGTTCCTGTGGAACGTCTTCAAGAGCTACCGCTACGGCGAGATCGTCACCGTGGACGACCCGTGGGGCTACGGCAACTCGCTCGAGTGGGCCACCAGTTGCCCGCCGCCGCGGCACAACTTCACCGAGCTGCCCCGGATCCGGTCCGAGCGCCCGGCGTTCGAGCTGCACTACCCCCACATGGTCGAGCGGATGCGCGCCGAGGCGCACATCGGAACCGGGCACAGCGAGCGTCCGGTCGCGGCGGGAACGGGAGCGCGAAGGTGAGGGCGGGCGGGGCCCCGGCCTGGCTGAACTGCGATGTGCCGCACTCGAACCGGCCGGACCCCGGGGCGCTGCTGGTCCCGCTGCTCACCCTCGTGGCGGCGCTGGCCGCACCCCTGGTGGTACCGATCCCGGTCGCGTTCATCCTCGTCGCGGCCGCCGCCTGGTGGTTCGCGGCGAGGGTACGGCTGGGCGGGCCGGGCGTCGCCCCGGCCCGCTACGGCGACGATCACTCGATCTGACGTCGATGGGCCCAGCGGGTCAACGCATTCCGGTTGGACTGCTGGGTCTTTCGCAACACGTTCGACGCATGCGTCTCGACGGTCTTCACCGAGATCACCAGGTTCTCGGCGATCTCCCGGTAGGTGTAGCCGCGAGCCAGCAGTCGCAGCACCTCGAGTTCGCGCGGGGTCAGCGAGTCGAGTTCCGGGTCCAGCGGCGGTTCCGGAGCCGCGGAACGGCCGGTGAACGAGTCCAGTACGAAGCCTGCCAGCCGCGGGCCGAACACCGCGTCGCCGCCCGCCACCCGACGCACCCCGTCGGCCAGTTCGGACCCCGAGATCGTCTTGGTGACGTAGCCCCTCGCGCCGGCCCTGATCACGGCGATGACGTCCTCGGCGGCGTCGGACACGCTCAGCGCCAGGCAGACCGGGCCGGGCTCGATCCCGCCGAGCACCGCGACGCCGCCGCCGTCCGGCATGTGCACGTCCAGCAGCACGACGTCGGGCTTGGACGCATTGATACCCGCGACAGCCTCCGCCACCCCGCCGGCCTCGCCGACCACCTCGATGTCGGGTTCGGAACCGAGTTCGGCGCGCACCCCGGACCGGAACACGGCGTGGTCGTCGACGAGAAAGACGCGAAACACGGTGGAACCCGTCGCGTCGGTTCCGGGCGTTGTCACCTGGGCTGCTCCTTCGGTTCTGCTGCGGGATGCTCGGCGGTCGACGGTGAGGTCTCCGCGGATCGATCCTCGGAATCGGCGGCCTCGTCCGAGCCGTGGCCGTTGCCGCCCAACGGTATCCGGATCCGCACTTCGGTCCCCCGCCCGGGCGCGGACTGCACCTCCACCTGGCCCCCGCGGCGCTCCACCCGCGCCCGGATCGACTTGGCCAGTCCCTGCCGGTCCGCGGGCACCGCGTCCAGGTCGAACCCCGTGCCACGGTCCCGAACGAAGACGTTCACCTCCCGCGCCTCCGCCTCGGCGAACAGGTCCACGTTCGTCTCCCCCGAGTGCTTCGCGGCGTTGACGAGCGCCTCACGGGTCGCACCCAGCAGCGCGGTGAAGGCCTCCTTGGACAGCCCGCAGTCCGGTTCGTCCAGTCGCACGTCGCCGACGGTCACCGGCCGCACGGTGATGCAGTGCTGGTCCTCGACCTCGCCGGCGATGGTGCGCAGCGCCTCCGCCAGGCTCGCGTGCGCCGCCTCCCCGCCGCCGAAGAGCCACTTGCGCAGTTCACGTTCCTGGCTGCGTGCCAGCCGCACCACCTCCTGCGGACGGTCGGCCTGCTTCTGGATCAGCGCCAGGGTCTGCAACACCGAATCGTGCAGGTGCGAGGCGATCTCCTCGCGCTCGTCGTTGCGGATACGCGCCGCGCGTTCCTCGCCCAGCGCCCGCCACATGCGCAGCCACAGCGGCACGGTCAGCAGGCCGGCACCGATCAACGTCACGATCACCGCGAGCAGCGAGGAGCGCAGCGCCTCGATGTCCACCCGCGCCAACACCACCACGCCGAGACCGAACACGATCAACGTCGCGCCGCCCAGCACCCGCGCCCAGGTCAGCACGGTCGGTCGTTGCGGCAACCCGAGCGCCGAGCGCGGACCCTCGTCGTCGTACTCACGCCACACCAGTGCCGCGCCGACCGCGACGACGATGATCGGCGCGATCACCGAGGCGGCCGTGCCACTCACGAGCCAGGCCAGCCCGGTCGACAGCGCAAGGCCGATGACCGCCAGCCCCAGCGCGCGCCTGCGTTCGGCGGCGCTCGGCCGTTCGGTGTCGTTGCCGGGCGGGGTGAAGATCCACAGCAGCCCGTACGCCACGATGCCGATGCCGGTGAGCGCGGACAGGACCACGAACGCCACCCGCACCTTGGTCACGTCGATACCGAGGTGATCGGCGAGACCGCCCGCGACACCACCGATCACCCGACCGCCGACGCGGCGTTCGAGACGGGGCTGGGGCACCTCCGGCGGGACGAAGGCATGCGGGAGCGGCTGCACACCACGATGGTGGCACGAGCCCGCGGCGCCGCGCATCAGGGCAGACCCTGATCTGCCCGGGCGACCGGGTGGTCGGAAAGATCAGGGTTTGTCCCGATGTGTCGAGGGGCCCGTCGCCGCCACGATGGTGACATGAGCAATCCGAGCTTCCCCGATCAGCTGCACGAGCTGTGGCGCACCAGGCCGGTCCGGTTGCCCCGCCGGGGTCCGCTGGCCGGCGTCGCCGCGGGCATCGGCTACCGGTACTCCGTCGACCCCGTCCTGGTTCGGGTCGCGTTCGCGGTCTCGACGATCTTCGGCGGCGTGGGCATCGTCCTCTACCTCGCGTGCTGGCTGGTGCTGCCGCAGGCGGGCGACCAGGTCTCTGCCGCCGAGTCGATGATCGGGCGGGGGCAGAGCTCCGAGTCCGGCACCAAGAAGGTGGTGCTGGCGGTGGCGCTGGTCATCGCGATGAGCACCCTCGGCCCGGTCGGCGTCGGGCTCGGCGGCTCCGGCCTGATCAGTCTCGCGCTGATGCTCGGCGGACTGTGGCTGCTGCACGAGCGCCGACCGGTACCGCCCCCGCTGCCCGGCGGCACGGACGTGGGCTTCACGTACCCGACCCAACCGACCGGGTACCCGGGCACCGTCGCTCCGGCCGCCGAGTACGGCGGGTTCACCGCGCCCGGCGTGTACACGACGCTGCCGAAGACCTACGAACCGACGGCAGCCACGACCGCCACGACCGCCACGACCGCCACGACGCCGACGGTGGCCGAGCCGACGGTGGCTACTCCCTCCGCCGCGACGGCCCCCGAGGACGCCGCGATCCGGGACGCCGACGCCCCGGCCGAGCCGCCGGCCGGCCCGCAGCCCCCTTCCTGGGATCCGCTGGGCGTCGCTCCGTTCGCCTGGGACCTGCCCGAACCGGCGCAGCCCGCCGTGCCCGCGCTCCCCGAGCAACCGAAGTCCCGGCTCACCTCGACGGTGCTCGGCGTCGCCATCATCGCGTCCGCCGCAACCTGGGGAGTCAGCGCGGCCAGCGGGGCGGAGTGGTTGTCCCCCGGTCGAATCGGCGCCGTCGGACTCACCGTGATCGGCATCGGACTGATCGTCGGGGCGTTCCTGCGCCGCGGCTACGGACTCCTCGTCGTCACGGGACCGCTGATCGGCTTCGTCATGCTGGCTTCCCTGGTCGGGCCCGTGGACTGGAACAGCCAGAACGTCGGCACCCGTGAGTGGCGCCCGACCAGCGCATCCGAGTTGCAGTCCTCGTACTCCGGACAGCTCGGCGACTTCACTCTCGACCTGCGCTCGGTGCAGCTGACCGAGAACAAGACCGTCGACATCAGTTCGGGGGTAGGCAGTTTCACGGTCCTGGTCCCACCGACCATGAACGTCGAGAACCACTGCGCGATCACCGTCGGCGACCTGGCGTGCCTGGCCGACGGGCTCAGCGTCGGCACGGAGGGCGCCGACAAACCGAAACTGACCCTCAACATGACCGGCAAGGTCGGAGACATGGCGGTGCACCGTGGCTGACAAGAACGACATCGACAGCAAGCCGAGCCGGCGGCCGTCCGCGCTCCTGCTGCTGAGCGGACTGACCGCACTCGTCATCAGCGCGTGGGCGATCATCGGACCCGACCGGTTCGACGCGCTCGGCGGCGCCGAGTTCCGGTGGATCTTCGTGATCGTGGCGGTCGCGGTCGGGGTGATCCTGGTGTTCGCACCCGGACGCCGAAAGCAGTAACGCCGGTCGTCGCGATCGGGCCCGAGCAGTGAACCGTCGCAGCGAGGACTACGCGGTGGACCCCGCCGCGCCGCCCGCACCCCGAACCGTCGGGGTGCGGAGTGCGGTCAACGCTCGATGCTGCTCGACGCGCACCCGGCCCGGGGCGATCCCGAGCGCCGCAGCCGCCTGCTCCACACTCAGCCCGACGGCGATCCGCAAGGTCAGCACTTCGCGTCCGCGCCGCGAAACACCGTCCAGCACGGCCGGGCTGTCCCGACGCACGCCGTCGAGAGCCCGGAGCGTCGCCTCGTAGGCAATGCGCAGCCGCGGTCCCCGGCGGGCGGTCACGACCGCGACTGCCACATCGCGGCAGATGCCGGCGGCGCGCTCGTCCACGCCGGCGCCCGAGCCCAGTTCGGCACGGCACAGTCGGGTCACCAACGGCCGGAGGATCGTGATCACCCGCGCCGTCGCGTGCCGATCCCCGGCCGCCGACGCGATCGCGGCATCGTCGAGTTCGTCGACGCCGGGGAGTCCGTCGGCCGAGGCGGTCGTGCCGGTCGCGTACACCGCATGACTCATCGTCGATCTCCTCTCGCCACACGATCTCGTCGAATCGGAACGTCGAACTCAGTGAACTCCCCCAACCTGGGTGCCGGCTGGCAGAAAGTCGCCGAATCACACAGCGACCTCACAGGGAACGCCCTCACACTGGCCGCGTGAATTTCAATGCCACCGGAAGCTATCACCAGGGTGTGTCACTTCTCGGCGGATGGCTGCCGCTCACCGTCGAGATCGTCACGGTCGCGGCGGTACTCGCGGTCGTCGGGTGGCGCAGTGCCCGTTGGCGGCTGCTCTGGCTTCCGGTCTGCGTGGCGATCGGGGTGTCCGGTGCACTGATCACTCACTGGTACATGAATTCCCAAGGATTGTCCTCCGATCCCGCCCCCGCTCCGCTGTGGATCTGGGTGGCGGTGTGCGTGGGCTCGGCTGCCGTGGCGACGGTCGGGTGGCGGGGCAGTCGGTGGTGGCGCCGCGGACTGTCACTGCTCGCGATACCGCTGAGCCTCCTGTGCGTCGGCCTGGTCCTGAACCAGTGGGTCGGGTACTACCCGACCGTGGCGGCCGCGTGGGGCGCGGTCACCGCGGGACCGCTGCCGGACCAGGTGTCCGCCGACGAGCTGCCCGGCCTGCGCGGCACGTCCCCGTCCACGGGAAAGGTAGTGCCCGTGGACATTCCCGACACCGCGAGCGGGTTCACGCACCGCACCGAATACGTCTACCTCCCGCCCGCATGGTTCGCCGGGGCCACCCCGCCCACCCTGCCCGCCGTCATGATGATCGCGGGCGAGTTCAACACCCCCGCAGACTGGATGCGCAGCGGCAACATCACCTCGACGGTGGACGCGTACGCGAACGGTCATGGCGGGCAGGCTCCGATCCTGGTGTTCGTCGACGCGGGCGGCAGCTTCAACAACGACACCGAGTGCGTCGACGGTCCGCGAGGAAACGCCGCCGACCACCTCACCGAGGACGTGCGGCCGTACGTGGTGTCCACCTTCGGCGCCTCGGCGAACCCGGCGAACTGGGGCGTCATCGGCTGGTCGATGGGCGGAACCTGCGCCGTCGACCTCACGGTCATGCATCCGGAACTGTTCAGCAGCTTCGTCGACATCGCCGGCGACCTCGGACCCACGTCCGGGACCAAGGAGCAGACCGTCGACCGTCTCTACGGCGGCAACGCCGCGGCGTGGGCCGAATTCGACCCGACCACCGTCATGGCCGCGCACGGCCCGTACACCGGGGTGTCCGGTCTGTTCGAGGACAACGCGGCGCCGCCGCGGCGCGGCAACCCAGCCCACGCGGGCGGCCGGGCACCCCAGTCCGACGGCGGGGGCAGCGGCTACGGCGGGCGCGACGGCACCCCGGACACCGACGAGAAGGGCGCAGCGGACGCCCTGTGCGCGTCCGCCACCGCCCTACAGGTGAGCTGCTCGGTGCACACCAGCCCGGGCGGACACACCTGGCAGTTCGCCACCCAAGCCGTCACCGACGGCCTGCCGTGGCTGGCCGACCGCCTCGGGGTACCCGGCTCGACCGACGTCCCGTCGCCTCCCGCTTCGGGATAGCTCGGTCAGCTGCCGAGGAATCCGCCGAACAGTCCGGCGAACGGGTTCTGCGCAGGACCCGGCTGCTGCCAGTTCCACCACGGATTCTGGTTGCCGCGGTTCCCGTCGCAGTCGTGGCGGTGCCAGTTGCCGTCGTTGTCGCGCCAGCCCCCGCCGCCGGGGCAGCCCATGTGGTGACCCTGATTCCACCCGTTGCCGTGGTGATCGTTGCCGTGCTGCCAGGCCGCGGCGACCGGAGCGGGTCCCGTCGCCGCCGCCTCGGCCGGGGCCGCCGCCGCGACCACCGGCATCGTGACGAGCGCGCCCGCCACCAGGCACCTGGCAAGAATTCTGCGGGAGCCCGTCCCGCCTACCGTGTTCATCGTCGATCCTTCCTCGTGCACCGGAGAGGCTGCGGTGAGGAGCCACGACTGCTCTGCGGCGCTAACTCCAGTCAACTCCGCTGCGGGGGCCCCGAACTGGCAATCCGCTGTGAATCTCCGGGCACTCGGGTGCCGCCGTCAGCCCCGGTAGCCGGACAGGTCGTACACCGTTGTCGAACCCACGGTGATCGGTGTGAAGTGAGCCGCCACCCAGTCCGCGATGTCCTTGTGCGCGCTCTCCCTGCCCCCGGGTGCAGCCCCGCGACCGGCCCGCGCCTGCTGCCCTGCCTGCGACTGTTGTCCGGACTGCGCGGTAGCGTCCTGGCCGCCCGGCGACCGGTCGCCGCCGTCCTGCGCACGGTTCTGCACGAGGTAGTACGTCACCTGGCCGTTCCTGACGTAGTCGACGAACTCGGCAAGCGTCGGGGTCGGGTCCGAACCGGTGAACCCGCCGATCGCCATCACCGCGGTGTCACTCGACAGCTCGAGTCCCGCGGCGGTCGAGGACCGGTCGACGGCGGCGGACCACGTCGTGTCGGTGGTCGCGAGCATCGAGTCCAGTTGCGGATCGGACTCGCCCTCCCCGAACGCCCCGCCGGGCCCGCCGGACCGGTGCGCTGCCGCGGGACCCACCGTCGGACCGCCACCGGTGTGCGGCTGTCCCAGGGTCGCGATCGCGTAGGCACCCGAGCCCGACAGTGCTGCAACGATTCCCACCACGACGGCAACCGTCCCGAGACGACCGTCGCGGCCGACCCGTGGCGCCAGCACCGTCGCCGCGGACACCACCGATACGGCCAGGATCACCCACCGCAATGCGGGCATCCAGTCCGCGTTGCGGCCCAGGATCCAGAAGCTCCACACCCCTGCCGCGAGCAGGATGCCGGCCAGCCCCGACCTGCCGAACCACGTTGTCCGCCTTGTCCACATCTCGTGCACTCCGATAGCGAACATGCCCGCCACCGCGGGGGCGAGCGAGAGGCAGTAGTAGGGGTGGATGGTGCCGCTCATGTAGCTCAGGACCAACCCGTCCACCACCAGCCAGCCGCCGAAGACGATCGCGCCCGCCCGCACCAGGTCGGTGCGCGGCGCCCGCCACCGCGACGCGACCACCAGGACCATGGCCAGCAGGGCGGCCGGGACGAGCCACCCGATCTCGAACCCGAACTCGCCGGTGAACAGCCGGCCGAGACCTTGCGTCTGGCCGCCGAAACCACCGAAACCGCCGCCGTGCGCGGCGGATCCGGCCGCGACGTCGTGGGCGGCCTGACCGTTCGGCGGCACCACGGCGCCCTGTCCGGGGCCCGGGCCACCGGCACCGCCGCCGGGGTGGTTACGCCCGAGGACCCGCGCAAAACCGTTGTAGCCGAGCACCAGGTTCATGAAATTGTCGTCGGTGGACCCGGCCAGGTACGGCCGCGAACTCGCCGGCCACACCAACGTCAACAGGACGAACCACCCGGACGAGACCAGGAACGCCGCCAGCGCGCCGAGCAACCGCACCAGCCGGGCACGCACCGGCGCAGGCGCGGCCACCGCGAATGCGACCACCAGTGCGGGCATCACCATCAGGCCCTCGAGCATCTTGGCCAGGAACGCGAACCCGAGCGCGGCCCCGGCGAGCGCGATCCACCGGGCACTGGCCCGTTCCAGCGAACGCACCGCGGCGTAGGCCCCGGCCGTCATCAGCAGGACCATCACGGCGTCCGGATTGTTGAACCGGAACATCAGCGCCGCAACGGGTGTCAGCGCCAGCGCTGCCCCGGCCAACAGCCCCGCACCGCGGCCGCTGACCCGGCCCACCGCGCCGTGGAGCAGCGCGACGGACGCGACCGCCATCAGCGCCTGCGGGATCAGCATGCTGGCACTGCCGAAGCCGAATATCTGTCCCGACAGGCCCATCACCCACTGGGAGACCGGCGGCTTGTCGACGGTGATGAAGTTGGCGCTGTCGAGCGAACCGAACAGCAGCGCCTTCCAGCTGCGCGAACCGGCCTGCGCCGCGGCGGCGTAGAACTGGTTGCCCATGCCGTTGACGGTGATGTTCCACAGGTACGCCACCGCGGTGCCGGCGAGCAGGACCGCGAGTCCGATCCGCTCCCACCGGGTGGCCGGGCGCCTGGTCCCCGACGCGGCGGGCGGGCCCGCCGGCCGCGGCGGCGCGGCGGTCGTCGGATCGGTCAACTCTGTGCGGGTCTGGGTCACTCCGCCATTGAGTCACGCTCCCCGGCGAGGACCCTGGGCTGTTCCTGCGAATCTGCTGGGAATCAGCGCCTGCGGCGCATCACTCCCACTCGATGGTTCCCGGCGGCTTGCTCGTGACGTCGAGGACGACGCGGTTGACGTCGGGCACCTCGTTGGTGATGCGGGTGGAGATCCGCTCGAGCACGTCGTACGGCAACCGGGTCCAGTCGGCGGTCATCGCGTCCTCGCTGGAGACCGGCCGCAGCACGATCGGGTGGCCGTAGGTGCGGCCGTCGCCCTGGACGCCGACGCTACGCACGTCGGCGAGCAGCACCACCGGGCACTGCCAGATCTGGCCGTCGAGACCGGCGGCGGTGAGCTCCTCGCGGGCGATCGAGTCGGCCTGACGCAGCAGCTCCAGCCGGTCACGGGTCACCTCACCGACGATGCGGATCGCGAGACCGGGACCCGGGAACGGCTGGCGCGCAACGATTTCCTCGGGCAGGCCCAACGCCCGCCCGACCGCGCGGACCTCGTCCTTGAACAGCAGGCGCAGCGGCTCGACGAGGGCGAACTGCAGATCCTCGGGCAGCCCGCCGACGTTGTGGTGGCTCTTGATGTTCGCCGTGCCGGTGCCGCCGCCGGACTCGACGACGTCCGGGTACAGGGTGCCCTGGACCAGGAACTCGACCGCCTCGCCGTGCACCGCGGACTCGCCGAGCACCTCGCTCACCGCGCCCTCGAAGCTGCGGATGAACTCGCGGCCGATGATCTTGCGCTTGCTCTCCGGGTCGGAGACACCGTCCAGTTCCCCGAGGAAGGTGTCGACCGCGTCGACGGTGATCAGCTTCGCGCCGGTCGACGCGACGAAGTCCTGCTGGACCTGCTCGCGCTCCCCCGCTCGCAGCAGGCCGTGGTCGACGAACACACAGGTGAGGCGGTCGCCGATGGCGCGCTGCACGAGTGCGGCCGCGACCGCGGAGTCGACGCCGCCGGACAGGCCGCAGATCGCCTTGCCGTCGCCGACCTGCTCGCGGACCTGCTCGATCAGCGCGTCGGCGATGTTTGCGGCGGTCCACGTGGGGGCGATCCCGGCGATCTCACGGAGGAAGCGCGTGAGCACCTGCTGGCCGTGCGGCGAGTGCAGCACCTCCGGGTGGTACTGGACGCCGGCGAGCCTGCGAGCCCGGTCCTCGAACGCGGCGACGGGCGCGCCGGCGCTGGTCGCGGTGACCTCGAAGCCGTGCGGGGCGTCGGTGACGGCGTCGCCGTGGCTCATCCACACCGGCTGCGTCGCGGGCAGGCCCTCGTGCAGGACGCCGCCGTCCACGCTGAGCTGAGTGCGGCCGTACTCGCGGGTGCCGGTGTGCGTGACGGTGCCGCCGAGCGCGCCCGCCATCGCCTGGAATCCGTAGCAGATGCCGAACACCGGGATGTCGTGGTCGAACAGCCGAGCGTCGAGCTGCGGGGCGCCGTCGGCGTAGACGCTGGACGGTCCGCCGGACAGGATCACCGCCGCCGGCTTGCGGGCCACGATCTCCTCGACGGTCGCGGTGTGCGGCACGACCTCCGAGTAGACGCTGGCCTCGCGCACCCGTCGCGCGATCAGCTGCGCGTACTGCGCCCCGAAATCGACGACGAGGACGGGATTCTGCTGTGAGGGGCCGGAATGCTGGGTGTCTACCACCCGCTCAGTCTAATCTGCCCAGCTCCGGCACCTCGCACAGCCCGTGGGCGGGCGGTCACGACCCGGTGCACGGGCCCATCGGGGCCAACGGCGCGACGTCACCCGGCGCGCCGGCGTCCGCCCGGCCAACCAGTGTCAGCGCGTCGGGACCGAACGCGGACGAGTAGGAGACCGAGTCCGTGCAGCCGCCCTGTTCGAGCCCGCCGATCACCGCACCGACCCCCGACGCGTCCACCCACGGCGCCCCGCTCGTACCGCCGCTGAGGCCGTCGCAGGCCAGGGTCGGGTAGCCGGTCGTCGAGGTGACCCCGCCGGCACACGTGACGGGACGGTCGTCGCCTGCGGGGTACCCGGTCACCGTCACTCCCACCCCGGCGGCCGGCGCGACCGTCATCGGTAGCCCTCCCCCGACCGACGCCTCCACGCTGCCAACAGCGTCGGCGCGTCGCACGCGGACCACCGCGTAGTCGCTGCGGGGATCCTGCGTCGCGACCCACCGGGGGTCGAGGTACACCTCCGTCACCGCCCATTCACCGAACGGCGCCGCGCCACGGTCGAACCCCGGGACGAAACCGACCCCGACGCCGGTGCCCGCCAGGCAGTGCGCGGCGGTCACCACCAGGTCGCCGCCCGCGCTGTGGAGGACCGCCCCGCTGCAGAAGTGCACCGGGGTGCCCGCGACGAACAGCGGACCGATCCGCGGGTCGGGATCGGTCGCACGGGCCACCGGGCCCGCCGAGGCCACCGGCGACCCGGCGGACGCGACGGTCGCGGCGAGCAGAACCGTCGCGACCGCCCCCGTCACGCGCCCGACCACCCGACGATCCACGGGTCGATCATGCTCCCCCGGGCCGTTCGTGTCAGGCCGCGCCGGTACCGGACTCGGACTTCTCGTCCTTCTGCGCGACCGGCTTCTTCGCGGCGGGCTTCTTCGCGGCGGGCTTCTTCGCGGCAGGGATGCTGCTGCGGATCTCGACGATGGGCAGCACCAGCGCGGCCGGCGCGCCCGCGGGCACGACCGGGCTGTTCGGCGCGACCGGATTCAGTCGCTGATAGCCCTCGCCCTGCCCCGGCCGGGTGTCCTGCTCGCCCTTGTTGGGCCACAGCGACGCGGCGCGCTCGGCCTGCGCGCTGATGGTCAGCGACGGGTTCACGCCGAGGTTCGCCGACACCGCGGCACCGTCGACCACGCTGAGCGTCGGGTACCCGTACACGCGGTGGTACGGGTCGATGACTCCGTGCTCCCGGTCCGCCGCGATCGCGCAGCCGCCGAGGAAATGCGCCGTCAACGGCACGTTGAAGACCTCACCCCAGGTGCCGCCCGCGACACCGTCGATCTTCTCGGCGATCCGGCGGGTGGCCTCGTTTCCGGCCGGGATCCACGTCGGGTTCGGCTCGCCGTGGCCCTGCCTGCTGGTCACCTTGCGGCGACCGAGGAGGCCCCGCTTGGTGTAGGTGGTGATCGAGTTGTCGAGGTTCTGCATGACCAGGGCGATGATCGTCCGCTCGCTCCAGTTCTTGACCGACAGCATCCGGGCCATCTGCGAGGGGTTGGCGGCGATCACCTTGACCAGCTTCACCCAGCGGGGCGTGGTGCCGCCGCCGTCGGTCAACAGGGTCTGCAGCATGCCCATCGCGTTCGACCCCTTGCCGTAGCGGACCGGCTCGATGTGGGTGTCGGCGGCGGGATGGAACGAGGAGGTGATCGCGACGCCCTTGGTGAGGTCGAGGTTCGGGTCGACCTTCAGCTTCGCGGCCCCGAGGATCGCCTCGGAGTTCGTCCGGGTCAGTTCGCCGAGCGTCGACGAGAGCTTCGGCAGCGCGCCGGTGTCCTTCATCTTGTGCAGCAACTGCTGGGTGCCCCACGTCCCGGCCGCGACGACGACGTGCTGCGCGGTGTAGGTCTTGTGGTTCTTGCGAACCTTGGCGCCGGTGCGGCGGGTCACCACGTCCCAGGTCCCGTCCGAGGCCTCGTGCAGTCCGGTGACGGTGGTCATCGGGACCACGCGCGCGCCGGCCTTCTCGGCCAGCCCGAGGTAGTTCTTGACCAGGGTGTTCTTCGCGCCGTGCCGGCAGCCGGTCATGCACTCGCCGCACTCGATGCAGCCGGTGCGGTCCGGGCCGGCACCGCCGAAGAACGGATCCTTCACGGTCTCGCCGGGCTCCCCGAAGAAGACGCCGACCGGGGTCTGGATGAAGGTGTCGCCGACCCCCATGTCGTCGGCGACCGACTTGATGATGTCGTCGGCGGGGGTCATGTGCGGGTTCTGCACGACGCCGAGCATCTTGCGGGCCTGCTCGTAGTGCGGCGTCAGCTCGGCGTCCCAGTCGGTGATCTCGCGCCACTGCGGGTCCTGGAAGAACGACGTCGGCGGCTTGTAGAGCGTGTTCGCGTAGTTCAGCGAACCGCCACCGACTCCGGCACCCGCGAGGATCAGGACGTCGCGCAGCATGTGCACGCGCTGGATGCCGTAGCAGCCGAGGGCGGGGGCCCAGAGGAACCGCTTGAGGTCCCAGCTCGTCTTCGCGAAGTCCGCATCGGCGTACCGCCGCCCGGCCTCGAGCACACCGACCTTGTAGCCCTTCTCGACCAGCCGCAGCGCGGTGACGCTGCCGCCGAATCCCGAGCCGATGATCAGGACGTCGAAATCCGTTGCACGCTTGCCCATCAGGACACCTCCACCATGAACCCGTTAGTTACCCGCCAGTATGCACCCTGCGACTGTGACCGATACCACAAGGGTTGCCTAACTGTCACGACAGGTACCAGAAACTGCAGATGAACGCCCGGGCGGATCCCCCGCGAACGCGAACGGACCGTGCAGCGCCGTGTGGGCGCCGCACGGTCCGTTCACACGTGCGGGGAGGTCAGGCGCGGACCGTCAGTCCGACCTTCTGGAACTCCTTGAGGTCGGAGTAGCCCGACTTGGCCATCGAGCGGCGCAGGCCGCCGACCAGGTTGAGCGAGCCGTACGGATCGTCCGACGGACCGGTGAGCACCCGGTCGAGGGACGGCCGCTCCTCGCCGAAGGAGACCGGCAGCAGCGCACCGCGAGGCATCGACGGATGCGCCGCAGCGGACGGCCAGTACCAGCCGTGCCCGGGCGCCTCGGCGGCGACCGCGAGGGGGGCGCCGAGGACGGCGGCGTCGGCGCCGCACGCGATGGCCTTGGCGAGATCGCCGGAGGTCCGGATGTCCCCGTCCGCGATGACGTGCACGTACCGGCCGCCGGTCTCGTCCAGGTAGTCCCGGCGGGCGGCCGCGGCGTCCGCGATCGCCGTCGCCATGTGCACTCCGATGCCGAGCACCTCACCGGTGGTGGTGGCGCCCTCGGTGGAGCCGTAGCCGACGATGACGCCGGCCGCGCCGGTGCGCATCAGGTGCAGCGCCGTGCGGTGGTCGCTGACGCCGCCCGCGACGACCGGCACGTCAAGCTCCGAGATGAAGGTCTTGAGGTTCAGCGGCTCGCTGTCGCCGTGCGCGACGTGCTCGGCGGAGATGATGGTGCCGTGGATGACCAGCAGGTCGATGCCCGCCTTGACCAGCGCCGGCGTCAGCGCCCGCGCGTTCTGCGGGCTGACCCGGACCGCGGTCGTCACGCCCGCCTCGCGCACCTGCGCGACCGCGGCGGCGAGCAGGTCCGGCTGGATCGGTGCGGCATGCAACTGCTGCAGCTTCGCGATCGGCGCGTCCGCGTCGGTGTCGGACTCGGCGACCTCGATCAGCCCGGCGATCGCGGCGTCGACGTCGGCGTGCCGACCCCACAGCCCCTCGCCGTTGATGACGCCGAGTCCGCCGCGCTTGCCGAGTTCGATCGCGAACGACGGCGAGACCAACGCATCGGTCGGGTGGGCGAGCACCGGGATCTCGAAACGGTACGCATCCAGCTGCCAGGCCGTCGACACCTCCTTGGAGGACCGAGTCCGGCGCGAGGGGACGATGTCGATGTCGTCCAGCTCGTAGGTGCGGCGGGCTGTCCGGCCCATGCCGATTTCAACGAGGTCGCGCACGCGCGCCCCTTTCTTCGTTGTGGCTGATGCTTGCCTTGGATCTTCGCTGGAAAACTATCCCGCGGCGTCAGCGCGCGGCGTAGTTCGGCGCTTCCACCGTCATGGTGATGTCGTGCGGGTGGCTCTCCTTGAGCCCCGCCGCGGTGATCTGCACGAACTGCGCCTCCTGCAGGTCCTCGATGGTCTCGGAACCCGCGTAGCCCATCGCCGCACGCAGTCCGCCGGTGAGCTGATGGATGACCTGCGAGAGCGGGCCACGGAAGGGAACCCGGCCCTCGATGCCCTCGGGCACCAGCTTGTCCTCGGAGAGCACGTCGTCCTGGAAGTAGCGGTCCTTGGAGTAGGACTTGCCCTGGCCGCGGCTCTGCATCGCGCCGAGCGAACCCATGCCGCGGTAGCTCTTGAACTGCTTGCCGCCGACCAGGACCATCTCGCCGGGCGACTCGGCGGTGCCCGCGAGCAGCGAGCCGAGCATCGCGGTCGACGCGCCTGCCGCCAGCGCCTTGGCGATGTCGCCGGAGAACTGCAGGCCACCGTCCGCGATCACCGGCACGCCGAGCGGCTTGCAGGCGGCGACGGCCTCGAGGATCGCGGTGATCTGCGGGGCACCGACGCCGGCGATGACGCGGGTGGTGCAGATCGACCCCGGACCGACACCGACCTTGACCGCGTCCACACCGGCATCGACCAGCGCCTGAGCGCCGCCTCGGGTGGCGATGTTGCCGCCGATGATCTGCACCCGGTCGCCGACCTCGGCCTTGATCTTGGTGATCATCTCGAGCACGTTCCGGGAGTGGCCGTGGGCACTGTCGACGACGAGCACGTCGACACCGGCATCGGTGAGCGTCATCGCCCGGGCCCATGCGTCGTCGCCGACACCGACCGCGGCGCCGACCAGCAGGCGGCCGTCGCGGTCCTTGGTGGCGTCGGGGTGCTGCTCGGTCTTGACGAAGTCCTTGACCGTGATCAGTCCGGTGAGCTTGCCCTGACCGTCCACGATCGGCAGCTTCTCGATCTTGTGGCGACGCAGCAGGCCGAGCGCGGCCTCGGCCGTGACGCCCTCGCGCGCGGTGATCAGCGGCGCCGGGGTCATCACCTCCGAGACCGGGCGGTTCTGGTCGACCTCGAAGCGCATGTCGCGGTTGGTGATGATGCCGACCAACTGACCCTGCTCGTCGGTCACCGGCAGGCCCGAGATGCGGAAGCGGGCACACATGGCGTCCACCTCGGCGAGGGTGTCGCTGGGATTGCAGGTCACCGGATCGGTGACCATGCCCGCCTCGGACCGCTTGACGGTCTCGACCTGCCCGGCCTGCGCCTCGGTCGACAGGTTCCGGTGCAGCACGCCCATGCCGCCCGCACGCGCCATGGCGATCGCCATCCGCGACTCGGTGACGGTGTCCATCGCGGAGCTCACGAGCGGCACCCGCAGACGGATGTCGCGGGTCAACTGGCTCGAGGTGTCGACCTGGCTCGGGATGACGTCCGACGCGGCGGGCAGCAGCAGCACGTCGTCGAAGGTGAGGCCGAGCATGGCAACCTTGTCGGGGCGGTCCCCTCCGGTACGCACGTGTCCTCCGGAAATACTCATGCGGCTCGGGACCCTTTCCTGGAACTGTGGTGCGCCGCCGTGCAGGGCGTCGGAACCCCGCGGCGCGGTCAAGTCGTGATTGCTTCGGGTCTGGGAAGAATGCTCGATCGAGGGCGACCTATTCCCTCAGCCCGCCCACAATGGTATCGGCTGTACGAGCATGCGAGCGAACGCGGTGACCGATCCGCTGGCGCAGACCCGCCTGCGCTGCGTACCGTGGACCTGTGCGAGATCAACTGCCCCCCGGTCTGCCGCCGGACCCGTTCGCCGGTGACCCCGCCGATCCCTCCGCCGCGCTCGACGCAATCGAGCCCGGTCAGCCACTGGACGCCCACGAGCGCCTTGCCGTCGAAGAGGACCTCGCGGACCTCGCCGTCTACGAGGCCCTGCTGGGCCACCGCGGCATTCGCGGCCTGGTGGTCTGCTGCGACGACTGCCAGCAGGACCACTACCACGACTGGGACATGCTGCGGGCGAACCTGCTGCAACTGCTCGTGGACGGCACAGTGCGACCGCACGAGCCGGCCTACGACCCGATCCCCGAGGCCTACGTGACGTGGGACTACTGCCGCGGATACGCGGCGCGCGGTCATGCAAAAGAGCATGGTATCGAGATCACAAACTCAATGACGGTGGGTCATATCATCAATGAATTCTTCGAACAAAAAATTGAAGAAACACTCATTCAGCCTACATTTATTTACGGCCACCCTGTAGAGATTTCTCCTCTTGCTAAGAAAAATCCGGAGGACCCTCGCTTTACAGACCGTTTTGAGC
>NZ_JBHZAH010000012.1:0-64427 GCF_042754225.1 Rhodococcus sp. NPDC059234 | reverse complement strand
CGGTACCCCAGTCGGGGTACCGATCGCGCACAGGCAGCGCAGCTGTCTAGCCCTTGCCGGAGCGGCGCTGCGGCTTGGGCGTGACCGTGCCGTCGGCCAGCTTGCGGGCGCTGACCAGGAACGCGGTGTGGCCCTGCATGCGGTGCTCGGGGCGGACGGCCAGACCCACCACGTGCCAGCCGCGCACGATGGACTCCCAGGACCGCGGTTCGGTCCAGCACTCCTGCTCGCGCATCGCCTCGACGACCTTGGACAGCTGGGTGACGGTCGCGACGTAGACGATCAGCACGCCGCCGGGCACCAGCGCCTTCGACACCGCGGGCAGCACGTCCCACGGCGCGAGCATGTCCAGCACCACCCGGTCTACCTGACCGCCCGCGGTGTCCGGATCGAACTCGGCGAGGTCGGCGATCGTCAGGTCCCAGTTCGCCGGCCGCTCGCCGAAGAAGTTCTCCACGTTCCGCACGGCGTGCTCGGCGTGGTCCTCGCGCACCTCGTACGAGATGACGGTGCCCTCCGGCCCGACCGCCCGCAGCAGCGAACAGGTCAACGCGCCCGAACCGGCGCCTGCCTCCAGCACCCGCGCGCCGGGGAAGACGTCGCCCTCGTGCACGATCTGCGCGGCGTCCTTCGGGTAGATCACCTGCGCTCCCCGCGGCATGGACAGCACGTAGTCGACGAGCAGCGGGCGCAGCGCGAGGTAGGGCGTGCCGTTGGTGGAGGTGACGACGCTGCCCTCGGGGGTGCCGATCAGGTCGTCGTGCAGGATGCCACCGCGGTGGGTGTGGAATTCCTTGCCCGGCTCGAGCACCACGGTGTACTTGCGCGCCTTGGCATCCGTCAACTGGACACGATCGCCCACCCGGAACGGTCCACTCGGTCGCTGCTCGCGCCCTGCCATCTGATCGACTCCCATCATCGAGTGCCCCGGCGACCTTCGCGCCGGCCCCGACGAAGCTGTCGGACCCTGCGCATACCCTGCCAGGTGTGAGCATCACTCCCGCGTCGCCCCCCGCCGAAGCCCCTGCAGTCGAGACGCTCGGCGTGGAGAGGCCCCGCTCACGGCCCGCACTGTCCCCCTCGAGGGCCGGAGATTTCAAACAGTGCCCCTTGCTGTACCGCTTCCGTGCGGTCGACCGGATCCCGGAGACGCCGTCGAAAGCGCAGATCAAGGGCACGGTGGTGCACGCAGCCCTCGAGGCGCTCTACGGCCTGCCCGCGCCGGATCGGGTGCCGGACCGGGCCGTCACCCTGGTCGAACCGGCCTGGGAGAGGGTGCTCGCGGAGTCGCCCGAGGCCGACGGTGCGGTACCGGCCGACGAGCGCGAGTCCTTCCTCTCCGAGGCACGCGCGCTGATCGAGGGCTACTACAAGCTCGAGGACCCGACCCGTTTCGAGCCGGAGTCCTGCGAGATGCGGGTCGAGACCGAGCTCGACGACGGAGTGCTGCTGCGCGGGTTCGTCGACCGTATCGACGTCGCGCCCACCGGTGAGGTCCGCGTCGTCGACTACAAGACCGGCCGGGCGCCGCGGGAGATGACCGAGTCCAAGGCCCTGTTCCAGATGAAGTTCTACGCACTGGTGCTGCTGCGCACCCGCGGGATCGTGCCGGCACAGCTGCGCCTGATCTATCTCACCGACGGCGAGATCCTCACCTACGCACCGGACGAGGCGGAGCTTCTCCGGTTCGAGCGGACCCTGTCCGCGATCTGGAAGGCGATCCTCGCCGCTGGTCAGACCGGCGACTTCCGACCGAAGCCGGGGCGCCTGTGCAACTGGTGCGACCATAAGGTGCGCTGCCCCGAGTTCGGTGGCACGCCGCCGCCCTACCCGGGCTGGCCGGAGGTTCCGGCCGAGGAAGACAGTTTCGAGGAGATCAGCTAAGTGAGCGACCAGGCCTACTACATCCCGCTCGGGTCCCGCGAGGACGGCACCGAGCGGTTCGCGACGACGGCACTGACCGTCAGCACCTGGGCCGACACCATGCAGCACGGCGCTCCCCCGTCGGCGCTGCTGGTGCGTGCGCTCGAGCGGTGTGCGCCGCGCGAGGACGCCCGGCTCACTCGCGTCGTGATCGAGATCCTGGGCCCGGTCCCACTCGCCGACATCGAGGTGCGGTCCTGGGTCGAGCGGCCCGGCAAGCGGGTCGAACTCGTCGTCGCGGAGCTGTGGGCGACCGGCCCGGACGGCACCGACCGCGCCGTCGCCCGCGGCACCGCGTGGCGGATGCAGATCGCGGACACCGCCGTGGTCGCGCACGCAGGCGACCCCACGATGGCCCCGCTCTCGCAGACCCACGAGGTCGACATGGGCAACGCGTTCTGGGGCACCGGCTACGTGCGGACACTGGACTGGCGGTGGATCGCGGAGATCGGCGGAGAGGGGCCCGGTCAGGTGTGGACCCGCCCGAATCCCGTTCTCGTGGAGGGCGAGTCGCTGACCCCGATTCAGCGGCTGTTCGCCGTGGCCGACGTCGCCAACGGGGTCGGCTCGAAGCTGGATCCGAGCGAGTGGACCTACCTCAACACCGACCTGACGGTGCACCTGTTCCGGGTGCCGCAGGGCGAATGGGTCGGCATCGCCGCCGAAACCTCGTACGGCCCCGACGGTGTCGGCATGTGCGCGGGCGTGCTGCACGACGAGTCCGGCCCGGTCGGACGGATCAACCAGACGGTGCAGGTTCGGGCCCGCTAGCCGTCCGTCTCACAGAAACGCGCTGGGCAGGATCGCGCGTGAATCCTCGTGTTCGTCAAGGATCCGGCCGTCGAGATGCAGCGAAGATCAGCGAAACGCGATGCTGGATCAACTAGGCAGGACGCGAAGGGGCCACGTCCTACGCTGCGCTCCGTTCAGCGCCCAGGCTCGGGATCAATTGCCGGCTATCAGCTATCAGGATGCACCGGCACTCGATTGGGAGCGCGGCGAGGATCGCTTCGACGACAGTGATCGCGGCCTCGTGCCACACTTCCTGCCCAGCCCCCAATCCTCCCCAGTCGAGCCAGGTCGAGGCGTCGACGGCGGCGCCCTCGTACGTTTCTCGGGCGGCAGCTTCGATCATCACGCCACGGGCGGTGTTGGCCACGGCGGCTAGCGATTTCCTTGCTGCTTTATCTCTCCAAATCTCTCTCTGAGCAATGGAATGAACGCAACGGCATCAAAGTCTTGGAAGCGGTCCCTGTACCTCATGAGGGCTTGCTCGAGATGATTCACGATATCGTCGCAAAGCTGTGTCCTCGCCTCCCCTTCCGATAGATTCTCATAATCGTCCACGACGAGTATCTGATCGACCAGAAGCTTGTCGTCCTTCTTGATATACCGTGCAAGCGACCTCAGGTTGCCCTTCTCGACATTGATCTTGTGATAGAATCGTAGGATCAGGCCGAGTGCAATGTGGCTGAACTGCGCATCAAGGTTCCGCAATTGGGGAGCAATTCGATCCTGCCAGGCGTAGTCATTCAGGCTATTGAGAACGCCGTCCAGAATATTCTGGTTTACAGTGGCCTTTTCTGCCGTTTTCCCTCCTTGTGAATCATAAGTGATCTTCAAGAAGATTCCCATAATCAAGTCACCCTTCTTCTTCGTCGCCTACTATTCTCTTCGGTTCACCTGCGCGGTGCGAGCGTGTCTGACTTCCCCTACCGCGTCGTCAGCATCCACGACGACGCTTCAGGGTGTCCCGCGACAGACCGGACGCCCAACGCGCAGTGGCCGCCCACCCCGACCGAGGTGGGCGGCCACTGCAGTTCGCGCCGACAGCACAACAGGCGAACGCCACTGTCCGGCACTGCACCGGACGGCATCGCACGACCCACATCAGCGACAAAGCACGACACGCCCGGACTCCGTCAAAGCAGTGCAGCGTGTCCTGCTAGTCCTCGCTGCATCTCGACACCGGCCCGTCCGCGTCACGACGCGCCAGCCGTCGCGCGTCCGCGACGAATCCCACCTGTTGGCCGTGCCCCTGCGTGAGGTCGGCGCGCAGGAGACACTGGGCCACGTATCGGTGACTGTCAGGATTCAACCGAGATGAGCAGTCCCAGCCATTCAACACCGACCGTGTCCGCGACCTCGGATACCGCCGCTGGGTGCGCACGACCGAGGGGTACCACGCGCCCGGCGCTCTCGTGTGTCAGCTGAGCAGCTTCAGCCTCAGCGCCGCGATCGTCAATTGGTCGAGCCCGAGGCCGTCGACGAGGTACCGGTCAAGGGAACCGTACTTCTTGTCCACCTCGTCGAAGGCCGCGTCCAGGTAGCTGGCGTCCACTCCGAGGAGCTGCCGGTAGACCTCAGCTGCCGCGGGGCCCTTGACCGCAGCGATCTGGTCGACGGCGGCCTCGATCGACGCGGCCGAGTACTCGTTGGTCAGCAGGTAGTCGCTCATGATCGTCTCGCGCGGAACCCCGGCGACAGTGAGCAGCAGGGCCGTCGCCCAGCCGGTGCGGTCCTTGCCGGAGGTGCAGTGGACGACCTGCGGTCCCGCGGTGTTGGCGAGGTCGGTCAGCAGCTGCCGATAGCCGTTGCGGGGAAGCGCGTCGTTGACCGTTGCGCGGTAGCCCTTCTGGACGTAGGCGCGGGCGTCTTCCGGGGTGTGGAGGTTCACGAGGTCAGCGCTCGGATCTGCCGCGAGGACGTGGATCTGCGAGTAGCGAGCTCCCTTGGGCAGGATGTCGGGCTTCGCGGCGATCTCCGGGTCGGTGCGAAGGTCGTACACAGCGGTCAGCTGCAGCGACTCGAGCGTCGCGAGATCCGCCGGGTTCGGGGTGATCGCGTTGGCCCGGTAGAACACTCCCCGGTTGACGTGCAGGCCGCCAAACCCAACGTATCCGGCTCCTGAACCGGCCACGTCGCGGAAGTTGTCGACTGAGGGCAGTCGGGGGGGCTCGACCGACGTCGACGCGCTGGAGCCGAATCCCGACGAGCCGACCGACGGGAGATCGAGAGCTTCGGCGGTCGCAGCGGCAGGGCCGCCGAACAGGAACGTACCGGCCGCGCCTAGGGCGACGGTGGTCATCGAGAGACGGCGCATGGCTGTGAAGCGGTGTGTCATGGGTGGGGCCTTTCCGTGCTGGTGGGTTGGCTGACTGCCCTGTCGGCAGAATCGGTGTCTGCTGGGAGGCCTACAGCCCTTCTCCTGTTCGGCCACGAACTGGTTCGCAATTGCGCATGCGACCCTCGCGCACATCCGATCGTGGCTGGATAGCAGGGTTTTCAACGGTCGTTGCCGGCCTGGTCTCGACCTTCGTTCACACGCGAGCGGACCTGCTCAGATTCCATCGGGTGCCGGCGGCGGCTCGAGGCGACTCCATCTACCAGGCCCATGGCATCGAAGGCGCTCGCGAGTATCGCGCGTGATCCCTCGTGCCCGTTGAGAAGTCGACTGGTTCGTGTCGCGACCCGCCACCCGTCGCTGGTCCGTGCCAGCTCCCAGCGGTTGGCGGTAACCCGGCTGACTTGGTATCCACTCCCGTCGGGCTGCTGCAGGATCAGCTGGGTGTGGCACACCGCCACGGCGGTGTCGCCCTCGACGGTGATGTGTGCCGGACTCATGATGTGTCCGCACCCTTGCTGGATGAAGCCCTGGTGTGGGTGTGTCAGGACCATGTTCTCGATCTCGCCTCGGCCGTCCATCCGTCCGGTGTCGACGTCGTAGACACCGTCCTCGGTCCAGAGGCCGCCGACCACATCGGCGAGGCCGCTGTCGACGCTCGGGCCGTAGGAGTACAGGAGTCGCATGATCGCGTTGTGGTCCTCGAGTAACCGAAGACGTTGCTCGAGGACCAGCAGCCGATGCTCGAAACCCGGATCTGTCTCGGTCATCAGCGCCCCATCATCTTGCGGGCCTCGTCCGACGCCGCCCTGACGATCTCGGCGCGTGGGAAGCCGGCACGGCTGCCGGCCAGTTCGTAGTTGCCGCCCGCGACCCAGATCGGGCCGTCGGCGAGGTGTTCGAGACCCTCGCGGGCGACCGCGTACGGGTCCGAAGCGTTGAGACCGGGCAGGTCGAAATCGAGGCCGGCTCGTTCCATGGCAGGCGTCCGGGTGACGCCGAGGACGAGCTCGAGCACGTCGACCCCGTGCGCGGCCATCTCGAGCCAGAGTCCCTCGGCGAAGACGCGGCTGAAAGCCTTCGCCGCCGCGTAGATGCTCATGTGCTCGGCGCCGACGTAGCCGGCCAGCGAGCCGAGCAGGACGATGCCGCCGCGGCCGCGCTCGCGCATCGGTGCGCCGAAGATCTGGGAGAGCTCGAGTTGGCGGTCGATGTTGAGCGTGAGTACCTTTCGGCAGGCATCGAGATCGCCGGTGACGAACTCGTGGCCGTAGGTGTTGGCGCCGGCGTTGAAGATCAGTAGTCCCACTTCGAGATCCGCCGTTGCCAGGCAGATCCGTTCGCCGGCGTCCGCCGCCAAGAGGTCGACGGCGAGGGTGCGCACCTCGACTCCGTGAGCTCGCGCCTTGGCCGCGGTCTCCTCGAGGGGGCCGCGCTTGCGGGCCAGCAGCACGAGGTTCAGCCCCGCCTTCGCCAGTTCCTCGGCGAACCCGGCGCCGACGCCCTCCGAGCCGCCGGCAACGAAGGCCCACGGTCCGTATTTGTCTCTGTCGATCATCGTTCTCTCGTTTCTTCCGGTTCGGCGGTCAGTCGGGGACGGGGACACGGCCGTCCACAGCGGCCGCGACGATCGATTCGCGCAGTGCGGGGCAGCGCCCCACCCGAGCACCGCGCAGCGTCAGCGTCGGATCGTCCCGGTACCCGTCGCAGACGGTGTCGGGGCGGGCGGTGCTCCATTGGACGCTGGTGTGCTCCCAGCTGTTCTTCTCCACGAGGACCCGGACTCCGCAGCGCGCACAGTCGACCTGTTGCATCAGACCGACATCTCCGCGGCATCGCGCCGGGCGAGGTTGTCCGCGACTTCCCGCTTCCACGCCTCGACCGGCTTGGTGGTGTCGAGTTCGAACTCGAAGCGGTCCACCATCTCGGGGGTGACGTCGGCGACGTCGACGTAGAACTGCTCGTACCAGCGGCGCAGCTGGTAGACGGGTCCGTCCTCGTTGGTGAGCAGCGGGTTGTCGATGCGGGTCTTGTTCTTCCAGATCTCGATGTCCTGTTCGAAGCCGACGCCGATGTAGCCGATCATCGCGTCGACCAACTGGTCGGCGATCTCGGCCGGGACCTGCTCGGTCTTCTTGACGGAGATGCCGTACATGAGCACGAACTTGTTCGGGCCGACCGGGTAGTGGCAGTTGATCAGGACGGACTCGACGTCGTAGGTGTCGTAGTGGTAGACGAGGTCGTCGATCATGAACGACGGCCCGTGGTACGCCGCGACGGAGCCATGGCCGACCAGCTTCGGGACGTCGGGATCGGTCCACTCGGTGATGTCCTCGCGACCAACGCCTGCCTGTTCCTGGACGGCGACGTGCCCCTCGAAGACGTTCTTGAAGTAGGTCGGGAACGAGTAGTGCACGTAGAAGAAGTGCGCCATGTCCACGACGTTGTCGATGATCTCCCGGCAGTTGGTGTCGATGACGATCGACTTCCACTCCCAGTCGGTCCACTCGGCGTCGGGGGTCCGCATCGCGGGGATGGCGACCTCCGGCGGGGGCGGGTTGCCCTCCGGGTCGTGCCAGACGAACAGCAGCTCGTCGCGCTCCATGGTCGTCCAGCCGCGGGTACGGGCCAACGGCGGCACCCGACGCGCGTAGGGAATGCCGGTGCACTTGCCGTTGCCGCCCCAACGCCAGTCGTGGAACGGGCACGCGATCGAGTCGCCCTTGACGGTCCCCTGACTCAAATCCCCGCCCATGTGTCGGCAGTACGCGTCCAAGATCTTGATCTCGCCGTTGCTGTCCGCGAACACCACCAGCTTGGTGCCGAACGCCTCGACGGAGTGCGGGTTGCCGTCGCGGAACCCGTCGACGAGGCCCAGGCAGTGCCAGCCACGCGCGAAGCGATCGGGCACAGCGCCCTGGTCGATGGTGCGGACCTCGTCGGCTCCGTCGATGTTCACAGCGGTCACTGTGTCTCCTTTGGTCGTGGACCAGGCGCAGGTGTGGGCCCGGTCCGGTTCGCCTGGTTCGGAAGCGCACGGCACCGAGAGGGCCGGCGCCGACGTGATCGCGGTCACGTCGCATGGAGAGGCTGTCAACGGCGCGCACATTGCACCAACCCGCCTGTCCGTTCAGCGGAATCGGCGCAGGTCACGGCCGCGAGAACGCGTCACACACGATTCGGGCGACCGCCCCCGCGGGCCCACCACCCGTCTTCGGCACGCCTGGCCGGTCGGCGGGCCGATCCCGCTCACCGGGAGGACCTCTGGCATCGCCAGGCGATCGCGATTGTGCTGACCTCGCCGGTCCGCGGCGCTGACCGCGCCGGGAGCGCGACACGTGAGGAGGGACGGCATTGCGGAACGGAGAAGCCTCGGAGCGCGGTCTGCCCGCGTCCACGCTCGATCGCCTGTCCCTGGTGCTCGACAGCTTCCGGAGCGCGCCTCGCCTCAGCCTCACCGACGTCTCCCGCTGCACCGGCATACCACGGACGAGCACCTATCGAATGCTCGAACATCTCGTCCGGATGGGCTGGCTCAGGCGTCGTGGCGTCGAGTACGGACTCGGCGACAAGCTCGCCGAGATCGGCGCGCTGTCGCTGTACCAGAACCGGTTCGATCGGGTGGTGCCGCCGCTGCTGCGCGAGTTGCATTCCGTCACAGGCCATGTCGTACACCTGGGCGTTCTCGACGGCACCCACGTGCTCTACCTCGACA
Source organism: Rhodococcus sp. NPDC059234 (assembly GCF_042754225.1). Taxonomy (NCBI): domain Bacteria; kingdom Bacillati; phylum Actinomycetota; class Actinomycetes; order Mycobacteriales; family Nocardiaceae; genus Rhodococcus; species Rhodococcus sp. NPDC059234. The sequence goes on along the minus strand of NZ_JBHZAH010000012.1, from coordinate 55,665 downwards.
AGGTCGGCGGCGGGGCGGCGCCCGACCTGCACACCCGAATCGGAGACCGGATTCCCGCGCAGTCGTCGACGATCGGCAAGGCGCTGCTCGCCGCGGTCCGCGGGTCCGCCACCGCCGTCGCCGGCGACCGCCCCGCGTCCGGCGGCACACACCGGTCGGGTGTTGCGTACGGGACCTGCGCCGCCGGGTTCGAGTGCATCGGGGTGCGGGTCGGATCCCTCGACGGCGCCGAGCTCGGCCTGTCGGTCAGCGGTCCGGCGAATCGGCTGAAGTTCGACCACCGACACGCCGCGCCCGTCCGGATGGCGGCCGCCGCGATCGGGCAGTACCTCGACCTGGCCTCGGCACCCCGACAGACCGCCTGACCTGGCATCAGTCCGCTCATCGGAACGGAGAATTGCTCTGTGTCCGGCCCGTTGGCAGCGTGAGGCCATGACATCCGAGCTCACACTGACCGGTCCCGAGCAACTCCTGGCCATCGAGGAGATCAAGCGCACCTTCGCCGCTCGGCTCCGGTGCATGGACACCAAGCGGTGGGAGGTCTACCCGACCCTGCACACCGACGACGTGGTCTCGGAGACGTGGGGCGGCCTGCCGGACGACAAGCAACCACAGTCCGAGGGCAGCTCGAACCGCGTCGTGGGCAAGGAGAATCTGACCCGCGCGATCAGCACCTTGCTGGGCGGGGACACCGTGGTGACGACCGTGCATCACGGTCACACCCCGGAGATCGAGCTCACCTCCGACACCACCGCCCGCGGGATCTGGGCGATGGAGGACAAGCTGTGGTGGACCAACGGCGACCACGAGGAGCATCTGCACGGCTATGGGCACTATCACGAGGAGTACCGAAAGGTGAACGGCCGCTGGCTGATCAGCTACCGCAAGCTCACCCGCCTCCGCGAGGACGTGACCGCGGGCTTCTTCGACTACCTGCAGGCGCTGTGAACCCGCTCTTCGCCCCGCTCCAGGTTCGCTCGCTGGCGCTGCCCAACCGAATCGTCATGTCCCCCATGACGCGGGAGCATTCTCCGGGAGGCGTACCCGGCCCGGACGTCGCCGCCTACTACCGCCGGCGCGCCGACGGCGGCACCGGTCTGGTGATCACCGAGGGGGTGGCGATCGATCACCCCACCGCGGTCGACAGTTCGAACGTGCCACGGCTGCACGGCGAAACGGCGCTCGGGGGGTGGCGCCAGGTGGTCGACGGGGTGCACGAGGCAGGCGGGCGGATCGTCCCGCAGCTGTGGCACGTCGGCCCGCTGTGGGGCGCGATGGGCGCGGTGGATCCGGCGACGACGCCGATGCGCCCGTCCGGGCTCTGGGGCCGGGTCGGGCGCACCGTCTATCCGGACAGCTACGTCGAGCGGGCGAGCGTTCCCACCCGGGCGATGACTGAGCGCGACATCGAAGACGTCATCGCCGCGTACGTACGCTCGGCGCGCAATGCCGTCGACGTCGGCTTCGACGGGATCGCGATTCACGCGGGCCACGGCTACCTGCTCGATGCGTTCCTGTGGGAGTCGACCAACCGGCGCACCGATCACTGGGGCGGCGACCTGCGGCGACGGACCCACTTTCCGGTCGAGGTGGTGCGGGCCGTCCGACGCGAGATCGGCCCGGATCTGCCGATCTTCTACCGGTTCTCGCAGCACAAGCAGCAGGACTACGGCGCCCGGATCGCGGACACCCCGGACGAGCTGTCGGTGGTCCTCGGCGCCCTCGTCGAGGCGGGCGTGGACGTGCTCGACGCCAGCATCCGGCGTTTCGACCTGCCCGCGTTCGAGGGCAGCGACCTGACGTTGGCCGGCTGGGCGAAGAAGCTGACCGGGGCCACGAGCATGGCGGTCGGCAGCGTGGGCCTGAGCAAGTCGCTGCGCGACGCCGGAACGCCCGAGCCCGCCGATCTCGACGGGCTGCTTCGCCGGCTCGACGCCCAGGAGTTCGACCTCGTCGCGATCGGACGACTGCACCTTGCCGACCCCGCGTTGGCACGCACGCTGCTCGGCGGAGGGCCCGTGCCGACGTTCGACCGTGAGCGGCACGAGGGCCGGCTGCATTGAGCTGACCTCGTCGTAGCGCCTCGAACACAAACGAACGGCCCCGACCACATACCGTGGTCGGGGCCGTTGCGCTGTCGTCTCAGAACGCCCGGCAGGTCCGGATGTCGGTGGCCAGGATCGCCTTGGCGCCGATCTCCGCGAGCTGGTCCATCACGTCGTTGCTCACCTTGCGCGGGACCATCGAGCGGATCGCGACCCAGTTCTCGTCGGCCAGCGGCGCGATGGTCGGGGACTCGAGTCCCGGGGTGATCGCCATCGCCTCGTCGAGCCGCGAGCGCGGGCAGTCGTAGTCGAGCATCACGTACTGCTGGGCCCGCACCACGCCCTCGACGCGGGCGATGAGCTGATTGCGCGCGCGGTCGGCGCCGTCGGAGCCCTCACGCTGGATGAGTACGCCCTCGGAGTCGCACAGGGAATCGCCGAACGCGACCAGGTTGTGCTGGCGCAGGGTGCGACCGGAACCGACCACGTCCGCGATGGCGTCGGCGACACCGAGCTGGATGGAGATCTCCACCGCGCCGTCGAGCCGGATGACGGTGGCCTCGATGCCCCTGCGCGCCAAGTCGTTTCGGACCAGGTTCGGGTACGAGGTGGCGATGCGCAGGCCGGCGAGATCCTCCGGCGTCCACTGCTTCCCGGCGGGGGCGGCATACCGGAAGCTCGAGCGACCGAAGCCGAGTGACAGGCGCTCGGTGACCGGCGCTGCCGAGTCGAGCGCGAGGTCGCGGCCGGTGATGCCGAGGTCGAGCTCACCGGAACCGACGTAGATGGCGATGTCCTTGGGACGCAGGAAGAAGAACTCCACCTGGTTCGAGGGGTCGAGGACGGTCAGGTCGCGCGAGTCGGTGCGGCGGCGGTAGCCGGCCTCGCTGAGGATCTCGGCGGCGGACTCGGAGAGGGAGCCCTTGTTGGGTACTGCGACGCGCAGCATGCTGCTTCCTTTCGGGAAGGTCGAATGGGGTCTACCGGGAGTGCGAGCGGGGCTCACAGATGTCGGTAGACGTCCTCGAGCTTCAGCCCACGCCCGACCATCAGGACCTGCACCCAGTACAGCAGCTGCGAGATCTCCTCGGACAGCTGCTCGTCGCTCTGGTACTCGGCGGCGATCCACACCTCGCCGGCTTCCTCGATCACCTTCTTGCCCTGGGCGTGGACGCCTGCATCCAATGCGGCCACGGTGCCGGAGCCCTCGGGGCGGGTGGCGGCACGGTCGGTCAGCTCGGCGAACAGCGAATCGAAGGTCTTCACGGGTGCCCATTGTTTCACAGCGCCGCGACGCCGCGACGCCCGCACTCAGGCGTCGGGCACGGCGAGTTTCGGCGCGCTGTCGATCAGCCGCGCGGTGTAGGGGTCGCGGGGGCGCTCGTACACCTCCTCGGTGGGCCCGCACTCGACGATGCGGCCGCGGTGCATCACCGCGACCACCTCGCAGACGTGCCGGACGACGGCGAGGTCGTGGGAGACCAGCAGCAGCGTCAGCTGGTAGTCGGCGACCAGCCCGGCGAGCAGGTCGAGCACCTGGGCGCGCACCGAGACGTCCAGCGCGCTGACCGGTTCGTCGGCGACCAGGATCTTCGGCGCGGTGATCAGCGCACGCGCGATCGAGATGCGCTGGCGCTGACCGCCCGAGAACTGGTGCGGGTACCGCCCCGCCATGTCCGGCTCTAGACCGACGGCGACCAGCATCTGCGCCACCCGATCCGACCTGTCCGACGGCTGCGAGAGCGGCTCGGCCACGATGTCGCCGACCGTCATCCGCGGGTCCAGCGACCCCATCGGGTCCTGGAACACGATCGACACGTCACGCCGGAACTGCCGCAGGTCCCGTTCGCGGGCGCCGACGATCTCCCGCCCGCCGACGCGTATCGAACCCTCGGTCGGGGTGTCGAGGGCGCACAGAAGTCGGATGAGGGTCGACTTCCCGGAACCCGACTCCCCGACCACCCCGAACCGCTGGCCGGTGCCGATGTCGAAGGACGCCTCCGCCAGAGCGTGCACGGGTTCGGCCGGTCGGAGCAAGGACGATCGCGACCCCCGATACGTTCGGCCGAGTCCGCGCACCGAGACGAGGGGGTCGGGGTGCTCGTTGAACACCGGGGCGCCGGCGCTCTGGTGTGCGCCCGCGGCCGACGTGCCGGGATCGAGCCGCGAGGCGTCGAGCAACGATCGGGTGTACGGATCCCGCGGATCCCCGAACACCTCCCCGATCGGCCCCGACTCGACGATCGCCCCGGAGCGCATCACCAGCACCCGCTCGCACAGCTGCGAGACCACCGCCAGGTCGTGGGTGATCATCAGTAGCGCGGTGTCGTGTTCGCGGACGGTGGTGTCGATCAGCTCGAGGATCTGCGCGGCGGTGGTGACGTCCAGTGCCGTCGACGGCTCGTCGCAGATCAGCACCCGCGGCCGGTTCGCCATCGCGATCGCGATCAGGACCCGCTGCCGTTGACCGCCGGAGAGCTCGTGCGGGTACGAGCGGGCGATCCGGGGTGGGTCCGGCAGGTTCACCGAGGCCAGGAGGTCCAGGACCGCGGTCCGCCGTTCCCGGCGCCCGACGCCCGGGTCGTGCAGGGCGATGACCTCGGCGACCTGGTTGCCGACCTTCATCAGCGGGTTCAGCGCGGTCATCGGCTCCTGGAACACCATCGCCAGGTCGTCGCCGCGCAGCCGTGACCACTCCCGCTCCCCCAGATCCACGAGATTTCCCCGGACGCCGTCGAGTGCAATCCTGCCGCTCGCGCGCAGCGGCTCGGGCAGCAGCCCCATCAGGCTCAGCGCCGTCAGTGACTTCCCCGACCCGGACTCGCCGATCAGCCCCAGCCGCTCGCCCGCGTCGAGCCCGAAGCTGATCCCGTCCAGCAGGGTGCGCTCCCCGGCGTGCACTCGCAGGTCGGCGACCTCGACCAGTGACCGTCCCCTCACGACCGCACCGCCTTCGGGTCGAGGCGGTCGCGGAGCCCGTCGCCGAGCAGGTTGAAACCGAGCACGGTCAGCGCGATCGCCAGCCCCGGCCACAGCATCACCATCGGCTGCAGGTAGAGGTACGGCTGCGACTCCTGCAGCATCCGGCCCCAGGAGGGCGTCGGCGGCGGCGTACCGAACCCCAGGTAGGACAGCGCCGCCTCGGCCAGGACCGCGATCGCGAAGGTGACCGAGGCCTGCACGATGAGCTCGCTCGAAATGTTGGGCAGCACATGGCGAATCGCGATCCGCGACGGACGCCGGCCGCAGGCGCGCGCGGCGAGCACGTAGTCCTGGGACATCACCTGGCGGGTGCCCGCCCGGGCGACCCGGGCGAATCCCGGTGCGGCGCCGATGCCGAGCGCGGTCATCGCGGTGAGCGTGGAGCCACCCCACACCGCGGCGAAGACGATGGCCAGCAACAGCGCCGGGAACGCGAGCAGCACGTCGTTGCCCCGCATCAGCACCTCGTCGGCAGGGCCGGGTCGCATGCCGGCGCTCACCCCGACCGGTATGCCGATCACGGCGGCAACGGCCACCGCGACCACCCCGACCAGCAGCGTGGTGCGCGCGCCCACGAGCAGGGAGCTGAGGATGTCGCGCCCGAAGTCGTCGGTGCCGAGCCAGTGCTCCGCGCTCGGCGGCAGCAGCCGCGACGCCGAGTCGACGACCGTCGGGTCGTAGGGCGTCCACAGCAGCGAGACCAGCGCAGCGACGGCCACGAGCCCGACCAGCAGCCCGCCGAGCACCAACGTCCTGGGCAGACGCCTCACCGCACACCTCCCTCGGTCGTTGTCACGGCGCGCTCCGCAAGCGGGGGTCGATCGCCGTCGACACCAGGTCCACCACCAGGTTCAGCACCAGCACCGCCAGCACGAGCACCATCACGATCGACTGCACCGCGGCCATGTCCCGTTGACCGACCTTGTCCAGCAGCAGGCTGCCGAGTCCCGGGATCACGAAGACCCGTTCGATCACCACCGCACCGATCAGCAACGTCGTCAACTGCACCCCCACGACCGTCACCACCGGGATGGCGGCATTGCGCAGTCCGTGCCGCAGCAGCGCCTGCGTCCCGGTCAGTCCCTTGGCCCGCGCGGTGCGCAGGTAGTCCTCGCCCAGTTCGTCGAGCACCGCCGAGCGCACGTATCGCGTCAGCACCGACCCCTGCACCAGCCCCAGGGCGAGCGCGGGCAGCACCAGGTAGGACAGGAAGCCGCCGACGCCCTCGATCGGCGCTTGCCAGCCGCTCGACGGCAGCCAGCCCAGCTCGACCGCGAACACGGTCGAGAGCAGCACCCCGGACAGGAACGCGGGAATCGCGATGCCCACCTGGCTGATTCCACCGATCACCAGCCCGTCCGGCCTGCGGGCACGGACCGCGGCGGCCACACCGAGCGGCAGGGCCACGACCAGGGCGACGACCATCCCGGCCGCGACCACCCAGGCCGTCACCTGCAGCCGGTCTGCGATCTCCGGTCCCACCGACTGGCGGGTGAGGTACGAGGTTCCCATGTCGCCGTGCAGCATTCCCCACACCCAGCTTCCGTAGCGCTGGTACAGCGGCGCGTCGAGGCCCATCGCCGTGCGCTCGCGGGCGACCTCCTCGGCCGAGGCCTGCACGCCGAGCGCGATCCGTGCCGGGTCGCCGGGCAGCACCGACAGGAGCGCGAACACCAGCACCGACGCGACGAGCGCGGTGAGCACGAAGATCCCGAGGCGACGTGCGAGCGCCAACGCCACGGCCGCTACCCCCGCCGTACCCGGGACAGGTCCATCGCCAGCGAGGTCGCGTTGCGCGGCAGTCCGCTCAGATCCGCGTCCGCCACCACCAGCAGCGGGAACAGGAACAACCAGTCCGCGGCGGCGTCGTCGGTCACGGTCCTCGCCACCTCGCGCATCGCGGCGACGTATCCGGCCTCGTCGGCAGTGTCGGCCTCGGCGAGCAACCGGGTCACCGTCGGGTTGTCGTAGCCCCAGTAGAACTTCGGGTTCCCGAACGTCGCGATGTCGTGCGGTTCGGAGTGCTGGATCACCGACATCTGGTAGTCGTGCCGAGTGAACACCGAGTCGAGCCAGACCGCCGGGAACTCGACCGGATTGGTGCGCACCGCGAAACCCACCTGCTGCAGTTGCGAGCTGACCACCTGCGCGGCCGCGGTCGCGTACGGGAGGTTGGGTACGTCGAAACGGACCGCCGGGTGCGGGTTTCCGGCCTCGGCGAGCAGCGCCCGCGCCCGCTCCGGGTCGAAGGGGTAGACACCGGTGAGGTCCTCGAACCAGGGGTCGGTCGGCGGAACCATCGACCCGACGAGTTCTCCGTAACCGGCATAGGCGGTGTCCCGCACCGCCTTCCGGTCCACCGCGTACATCACGGCGCGCCGGACCCGGATGTCGTCGAACGGGGCCACCGCCCCGTTCATCGACAGGGTGACCTCTCCGTTGGTGGTGCCCTGGGTGACACGGAACTGGGGGTCCGTCGCGAACTGCCCGAGCAACTGCGGCGCACCGAGTCCGAAGATCACGTCGACCCCGCCGCTCCGCAACGCGTTCGCCTGAGCGGTCGCATCCGAGAAGTACCGCAGCCGAACGTTCTTCATCGCCGGCGCCTGTCCCCAGTACCGCGGGTTCGCCGACAGTTGCAGTTCCGATCCGGGGTTCCAGCGCGCCACGGTGAACGGTCCGGTGCCGACCGCCGTGGTCGCGAGCTGGCCGACGCCGCTCGGGGTGAACACGGCCCCCACCGGTCCGGTCATCGCGAACAGCCACTCGTTGCTCGGCCGATGCAGCACCACCCGTGCCAGGTTCGATGCCGGGGTCTCCACCCGGTCCACCACGGCCATCGCGGCGGGCGAGTTCGCGGTCCAGTCGGATTTGACCCGCTCGATGCTGAACTTCACGTCGTCGGAGGTGAAGGGCGCGCCGTTGCTGAACGTGGCGTTCTCGCGCAGCGTGAAGTCGTAGACGGTGCGGTCGGCGCTGACCGTCCACGAGGAGGCCAGCAGCGGGACGATCGAGCCGGTGTCGTCGAGCCGCACCAGCCCCTCGTAGACGTTGTCCAGCAACGCCTGCGGGATCGCCGCGCCCGCGGTGCGGGTGAAGTCGAGGTTGTCCGGTTTGGCGGTGAGTGCCACGGTCAGGGTGTCCGGGCCACCCGGCCCGGACAGGCCCGCTCCGGCCGAGCACCCGCTCACGGTCGCGGCCGTGACGGTCGCGACGGCGGCCGCCCGGACCAGCCGGGCGCGCCACCGTCGTGTCATGGCAGTGATCCTGCCACGACCACCGCGGCACCTACGGTTGCACCGACCGCCACACCGACATCAGGTCGTCCTCGCCCAGTCCGTCCAACGACTCCCGGTGCACCCGACGCGGTCCGGTCGGCACGGGCACTTCGCACGGCACGACGAGGACCACCGCGCCTGCGGCCTCGGCGGCTGCCGCACCGGTCGGCGAGTCCTCGACGGCGAGACAGTGCTCCGGTGCGATGCCGAGCAGTTCGGCCGCGCGCAGGTAGGGGTCCGGCCGCGGCTTCCCGCGGGGAACCTCGTCGCCGCACACTGTGACGTGGAAGTGCTCTCGCCCCAGCGTGTTCAGAGCCTGCTCGGCCAGCTCCCGCTCGGTGTTGGTGACCAGCGCGGTCCGCAGACCACTGTCACGGACCGCCGCGAGCAGGGCCTGCGCGCCCGGACGCCACGGGATGCCGAGCGCGAACAGCTCGGTCACCCGCGCGTTCATCCAGGCGGTCGCGTCCGCGAGCGCCCGCTCGTTGGGGTCGAGCTCGAGTGCCGAGAAGATCGTCGCGAGCGCGTCCGGACCGGACGCACCGATGATCGCGTGCCGCGTCTGCGGCGTCATCACCCCGCCCAGTTCGGCCGCCAGCTCGTGCATGGCGACGTCCCAGAGCTTCTCGGAGTCGAGCAGGGTCCCGTCCATGTCGAACAGGACCGCCTTGAGGTCGGTCATCGGCCGGCCCCGCCCAGCGTGAGATCACACATTGAAGTACTTGGCCTCGGGATGGTGCAGCACGAACGCATCGGTCGACTGCTCCGGGTGCAGCTGCAGTTCCTCCGACAGTTTGACCCCGATCCGCTCGGGCTCGAGCAGGGTCACCATCTTGGCGCGGTCCTCGAGCTCCGGACAGGCGCCGTAGCCGAACGAGTAACGCGCACCTCGGTATCCGAGCTTGAAGTACTCCTCCACGTCCGCGGGATCCTGCTCCGCGAGCGCGTGTCCGCCCGGCAGGGTGAGCTCCTCGCGCACCCGCCGGTGCCAGAACTCCGCGAGTGCCTCGGTCAGCTGCACGCCGATGCCGTGCACCTCGAGGTAGTCGCGGTAGTTGTTGGCCGCGAACAGCTCGTTGGCGAAGTCCGCGATTGGCTGCCCCATGGTCACCAGCTGGAACGGCAGCACGTCCACCTGCCCGGTCCGCCGGGCGTCCGCGCGCGAGCGCACGAAGTCGGCGATGCACAGGAACCGGTCGCGCTGCTGGCGCGGGTAGCTGAACCGCATCCGTTCGGGCGCATCCGGTGTCGGCTCGGTGAGCACGACGACGTCGTCGCCCTCGGAGACGGCCGGGAAGTAGCCGTAGACCACCGCCGCGTGCGCGAGGATCCCCTCGGAGGCGAGCCGGTCCAGCCAGTGCCGCAGCCGCGGCTTGCCCTCGGTCTCCACCAGCTCCTCGTAGGTCGGACCGTCGCCGGCGCGCTGACCGCGCAGTCCCCACTGGCCGAGGAACAGCGCGCGCTCGTCGAGCAGGCCCGAGTAGTCGGCGAGGGCAATGCCCTTGACGATCCGGGTGCCCCAGAACGGCGGCGTCGGAACCGCGATGTCGGCGGCCACGTCGGACCGTTCCGGCACCACGACGGGCACCTCGGCGGCCTTGCGCGCCTCCGCGATTCGCTTGGAGCGTTCGTGGCGGGCCTTGCGTTCGGCCGCCTTCTCCTTTGCGGCCAGCGCCTCCGGGCTGTCCGGGTCGGGGCCGCCGCCGCGCTTGACCGCCATGATCGAGTCCATCAGGTGCAGGCCCTCGAACGCGTCGCGCGCGTAGCTGACCTCGCCGTCGTACACGTCGGCCAGGTCGTTCTCCACGTACGACCGGGTCAGCGCGGCGCCGCCGAGGAGGACGGGGAACTGCTCGGCCACGCCCTTGGCGTTGAGCTCGAGCAGGTTCTCCTTCATCACCACGGTCGACTTCACCAGCAGGCCGGACATGCCGATCACGTCGGCCTTCTTGTCGACGGCCGCGTCGAGGATGGTCGCGATCGGCTGCTTGATGCCGAGGTTGACCACCTCGTAGCCGTTGTTGCTCAGGATGATGTCGACGAGGTTCTTGCCGATGTCGTGGACGTCGCCCTTGACCGTCGCGATGACGATGCGGCCCTTGCCGTCCTCGTCGGTGGCCTCCATGTGCGGCTCGAGGTAGGCCACCGCCGCCTTCATCACCTCGGCGGACTGCAGCACGAACGGGAGCTGCATCTGGCCCGAGCCGAAGAGTTCGCCGACCGTCTTCATGCCCGCCAGCAGCGTCTCGTTGATGATCGCCAGCGGCGGCCGCTGCGTCATCGCCTCGTCCAGATCCGCCTCGAGGCCGTCGCGTTCGCCGTCGACGATCCGCCGCTCGAGCCGGTCGAACAGCGGCAGGCCGGCGAGTTCCTGGGCGCGGGTTTCGCGCGCCGAGGCCGCGGAGACGCCCTCGAACAGTTCCATCAACTTCTGCAGCGGGTCGTAGCCCTCGCTGCGGCGGTCGTAGACCAGGTCGAGTGCGACCAGCCGCTGTTCCTCGGGGATCCGGGCCATCGGCAGGATCTTCGACGCGTGCACGATCGCCGTGTCGAGGCCGGCCTCGGTGCACTCGTGCAGGAACACCGAGTTGAGCACCTGGCGCGCGGCCGCGTTGAGGCCGAAGGAGATGTTCGAGATGCCGAGGGTGAAGTGCACGCGCGGGTGCAGCCGCTTGAGCTCCCGTATCGCCTCGATGGTCTCGATGCCGTCGCGGCGCACCTCCTCCTGACCGGTGGAGATGGGGAAGGTCAGCGCGTCGATGATGACGTCGGACTCGTCGAGCCCCCAGTTGGTGGTGATGTCCTCGAGCAGCCGCTCGGCGATCCGCACCTTGTGCTCGGCGGTGCGGGCCTGACCCTCCTCGTCGATGGTCAGCGCGACCACGGCGGCGCCGTGCTCCTTGACCAGTCGCATGATCCGCTGGAACCGGGAGTCCGGGCCGTCACCGTCCTCGTAGTTGACCGAGTTCACCGCGCAGCGGCCGCCGAGGTGCTCGAGACCGGCGCGCAGCACGTCGGGCTCGGTGGAGTCCAGCATCACCGGCAGGGTGGAGGCGGTCGCGAATCGGCTTGCGAGCGCGGCCATGTCGACCGCACCGTCACGACCGACGTAGTCGACGTTGAGGTCGAGCATGTGCGCGCCGTCGCGGGTCTGGTCCTTCGCGATGTCGATGCACTTCTGGTAGTCCTCGGCAATCATGGCCTCGCGGAAGGCCTTCGAGCCGTTGGAGTTGGTGCGCTCCCCGATCATCAGGATGCTGGCGTCCTGCTCGAAGGGGACCGCCGAGTACAGCGACGAGGTGCCCGGTTCGGGCGCGGGAGTGCGCAGGCCCTGCTCGACCAACCGCACGGCCTCGGCGACGCGGGTGATGTGCTCGGGGGTGGTGCCGCAGCAGCCACCGACCATCGCCAGTCCGAACTCGGTGACGAAACCGCTGAGCGCGACCGCGAGCTCCGCTGCGGTGAGCGGGTACTCGGCGCCGTTGACGCCGAGCACCGGGAGTCCCGCGTTGGGCATCACGGACACCGGCAGCCGCGAGTGCTTGGAGAGGTGGCGCAGGTGCTCGCTCATCTCGTCCGGACCGGTGGCGCAGTTGAGGCCGATCATGTCGATGCCGAGCGGCTCGAGCGCGGTCAGCGCGGCGCCGATCTCACTGCCGAGCAGCATGGTGCCGGTGGTCTCCACGGTGACGTGGGTGATGATCGGGATGCGCCGGCCGAGCTGGTCCATCGCGTGCTGGCTGCCGATGATCGCCGCCTTGACCTGGAGCAGGTCCTGGCACGTCTCGACGAGGATCGCGTCCGCGCCGCCGTCGATCATGCCGAGCGCCGACTCGGTGTAGGCGTCGCGCAGCACCGCGAACGGCGCGTGGCCGAGGGTCGGCAGCTTCGTGCCGGGGCCCATCGACCCGAGGACGAAGCGGGCCATGCCGTCGCGACCGGGTCCCATCTCGTCGGCGACGTCGCGGGCGATGCGGGTTCCACGCTCGGACAGGTCACGGATCCGGTGGGCGATGTCGTAGTCGGCGAGGTTCGGCAGGTTGCAGCCGAAGGTGTTGGTCTCGACGGCGTCGGCACCGGCCTCGAAGTACGCGGCGTGGATCTCGCGCAGCACGTCGGGGCGGGTTTCGTTGAGGATCTCGTTGCAGCCTTCGAGGCCGAGGAAGTCGTCGAGAGTGAGATCCGCGGCCTGCAACATGGTTCCCATGGCACCGTCGCCGATCACAACGCGCTGTGAGAGCGCATCCAGCAGGGCGGAGTGGAATGGGGCAGACATGCCGTCCAGAGTAGTGGGCGACGCGAAGCACCCTGGTCGTAGGCTAGGCAGGTGAGTCCAACCGAACCCCTGCTCCCGCCCGACGGCGACGTCCCCACGCTGCGCAACCCCATCCTGGTTGCCGCGTTCGAGGGGTGGAACGACGCCGGCGACGCCGCCAGCGGCGCCGTCGAACACCTGGAGTTGACCTGGGACGCACGCCCGCTCGCCGAGCTGGACTCCGAGGACTACTACGACTACCAGGTCAACCGCCCGCAGGTCCGGCAGGTCGACGGGGTCACCCGTGAGATCCAGTGGCCCGCGACCCGGATCTCGGTGTGCTCACCGCCCGGCAGCGAACGCGACGTGCTGCTGCTGCGCGGGATCGAGCCGAACATGCGCTGGCGCAGCTTCTGCGACGACCTGCTCGAGATCATCGAGGACCTCGGGGTGACCACCGTGGTCATCCTCGGCGCGCTGCTCGCCGACACCCCGCACACCCGGCCGGTTCCGGTCACCGGCACCGCTTACAGCACGGAATCGGCGGAACGGTTCAACCTCGAGCAGACCCGCTACGAGGGCCCGACCGGCATCACCGGCGTGCTGCAGGACGAGTGCGTCAAGGCGGGGGTGCCCGCCATCTCCTTCTGGGCCGCGGTCCCGCACTACGTCTCGCAGCCGCCGAACCCGAAGGCCACCGTCGCGCTGCTGCAGCGGGTCGAGGACGTTCTCGACGTGGAGGTCCCGCTCGGCGAGTTGCCGTCGCAGGCGGAGGACTGGGAGCAGTCGGTGACGGAGATGACCGTCGAGGACGAGGAGATCGCCGAGTACGTCCGGTCGCTCGAGGAGCGCGGTGACGCGGAGGTCGACATCTCCGAGGTGATCTCCAAGATCGACGGAGACGCGATCGCCGCAGAGTTCGAGCGCTACCTGCGCCGGCGCGGTCCCGGCAGCTTCGGCGGTCTGTGAGCTCGTACGGCACGCGCGGACGGCTGCAGCGCGGTGCGCTGTACGCGGGCGGTTTCCTCGGCCCGTTCGGTGGCGGCGTCGTCGCGTCGATGTTCCCCGAACTGGGCGCGTCCCTGGGGGTGAGCACCTCGCAGGCGGCGTCGTCGCTGACCGCCTACCTGCTGCCGTTCGCCGCCCTCATGCTCGTCTCCGGGACGTACGGCGCCCGTTGGGGCGGGCTGCGGACCGTGCGGGTCGCGTACGGCGTGTACGCGGCGGCCGCCCTGTTGGCCGTCGTCGCGCCCACGTTCGCGGTGTTCCAGGCGAGCCGGGTGCTGCAGGGCTGCGCGAACTCGTTCACCACACCGCTGCTGCTCGCGGCGCTCGCCGCGGTCACCCCGCAGGCCCGCCTCGGCCGGGCGCTCGGCCTGTTCGGGGCGCTGCAGGCGGCCGGACAGACCACCGCACCGCTGGTCGGCGGGCTCGCGGCGGAGGTGAACTGGCGGATCGCGTTCGCGGTGATCGCGGTGGTGGCTCTCGGGCTCGGCGCGATCGGCCTGCCTCCCGCCGACGCGCCCGCGACCCCCGGCGCTCCGCCGCGGCTGCGGGACGCCCTGCAACCGACGGTGCTCCGGGTGGGCCTGGTCGCGTTGCTCGGCTGGGGTGCGCTCGGCGGGCTGAACTTCCTGGTCGCGTTCCGGGCCGAGGACACCCTCGGGCTCGATTCCGCGCATCGCGGCCTGCTGCTGACCGTGTTCGGTCTGGCCGGGATGCTGGCGGCCCGCCCGGTCGGCGCGGCGATCGACCGGTTCGGGGCCCGCGCCGCCGTCATCACCGGGGCGATCGGCGGTGCGGTGATGGTGGCCGCGACCGGGCTGCTCGGATCGGTCGGGGCGGTCGCGGTCAGCTGGGCGCTCGCGGGAGTGGCCGGCCAGTTCGTGCTCGTCGGCGTCAACTCGGCGATCCTCACCTCGGAGGGCGCGAACCGGGGCGGCGCGGTCTCGGTGGTGCAGGCGCTGCGATTCACCGGGTCGGCCCTGGCTCCGCTGGCATTGACCCCGCTGTACGCGGCCAGCCCGGTCGCGGCATTCGTGCTGCCGACCGCGATGCTCGCGATCGCCGCGCCGCTGCTCATGCCCCGCTCGGCACACCGACCCGCCGATTGAGGCTCACCCCGCTCCGCTGCGCCGCGCCGCGGACAGACCCGGCACGGATTCGGCGTCCTCGAGGGGAATCTCTATCCGCGCCACCGTTCCCGCGCGAGGTCCGGGACTGACGGTGAAGCTCCCTCCGGCGGCGACGACGCGCAGCTCGTGCGAGGTCAGCCCGATATGGCCGAGGCGGCGGCTGCGGTCGATCGCGTCGGCGGAGATTCCGTCCCCGTCGTCGGCCACCTCGAGCACCGCGCCCCGATCCGTGTCGGCGAGCTCGATGCGCACGGTGCGCGCGTGAGCGTGCTTGACGACGTTGCTGAGCAGTTCCCGTGCCGCACTGAACAACACGTCGTCGACGGGAGTGCGGAGGTCGTCTGCCCACCGAGAGGTCTCGAGGTCCACCGTGAACCCCCCTCGGGACCGCGCGGATCGAGCGAGGTCGCCGAGCGCGCGGGCGAGCCCGATGTGATCGAGCACCGTCGGATGCAGTTCCGACACGGTGGCACGCAGCAGGGTGGAGCTCTCGCCGAGTGCGTGCGTGATGCGTTCGAGGGCTCCGGGATCAGCGCCGGTCAGGTCGTCGAGGTCCATCTTGGCCGCCAGGATGTACTGCAGCGCTCCGTCGTGGAGCTGCTCGGACATCGCGCGCCGTTCACGTTGTTCGAGGCTCACCAACTCGGCCAGTAGCGCGGTGCGATCGCTGACGAGGCGGCCGATGGTCAGCACCCTCGAGCGTTGGATGCGACTGAGAACCACGGCGCCGGCACCCAGACATGCGAGCGCCATCGTGCTGAGCAGGACGGAGGACCACGGTTCCTCGTTCGAGGCCATGGTTGCCCAGCTCGCGGCGAGGAACGCGCCCACCGTCGGCACCACCACGCCGACACAGACCAGCGGGCGGAGCTGCGTGCACGCCAGCAGGGGAATGACGAACAACCCGTTGGTCAGGATGTTCGCGGTCCAACTCTGTTGTGCTTCAACGCCGGTCAGCAAGGCGAGGCCGGCGATCACGGCGAGGTCGACGAACAGGGCGAGCCAGATCGTGGTCACCGGCCCCCTGCCACCGCGCCGTGCCCACAGCGCCACCGCACTCGCCCAGATCGCGTAGCACGTCAGGATTGCCGCGCACACCCCGAAGCCGTTCGCCGGCGGGACGACGAAGAGTGTCAACCCGAGGAACAGCACGATTACCCCGCGCAGGGCGAGCTGCAAATGCACACCGCGATAGGCGTGTTCGAGGAGTATTCGTTCGAGATCCGTACCGTCGCGTCCGCTCTCCGGTACCAACACCTCCGACATGCGGTCACCTCCCGCTCAGCGCGGCGCGGCCGGCCGCAGTCGTGGCCTCCGGCGTGGACCCTGCCGTGCCGGACGACCGGACTGGGGCGAGGTCGATGCTCGGTCCACCCTCCAGACTCTATTCTCCGTTCACGTCGACACCTCGGTATCGGGCGCTTCCGACGCCGACACGGAGCCGGCCCGGGTCTTGCGAGGGGCTCCGCCCCCGGCCCGGGTCTTGCCAGGGGCTCCGCTGAAGGTCTTGACTGGACCGTGGGCCCGGACGCCCTGACATCGCCGGACCACGTCGGCGACCGACCCGGGCCGGGGCGCACGCAAAAGCGCTGGATCCCATCACCGTGCGACACGGACAGCGAGGATGCAGATGTCGACACATCGAGCAGTGCACGTCCAGTCGGCCGGGGAGAAGTTGACCCTCGTCGACGTCGAAACCACCTCACCTGGACCCGATCACGTCCGAATCCAGGTCGCCGCATGCGGAATCTGCGGCACCGACCACGGATTCGTCAACGGCGGATTCCCGGGCATGTCCTGGCCGCTGACACCAGGCCACGAGATCGCCGGGACCATCGCCGAACTCGGCGCCGACGTCGACAGCTTCAACATCGGCGACCGTGTCGCCGTCGGATGGTTCGGCGGCCACTGCAACGAGTGCGTCCCCTGCCGCCGAGGCTGTTTCATCCACTGCGAGAAACTGCAGGTACCGAGCTGGCACTATCCCGGCGGGTACGCCGAATCCGTGACCGCCCCGGCGAACGCGCTCGCCCGGATACCTCGCGAACTGTCCTTCGCCGAGGCCGCGCCGTTGAGCTGCGCCGGGGTCACCACCTTCGACGCGCTCCGCAAGACCCGAGCGCTTCCCGGTGACCGGGTCGCGGTCCTGGGAGTCGGCGGGCTCGGGCACCTCGGCCTGCAGTTCGCGCGGGCCATGGGCTTCGACACGATCGCCATCGCCCGCGGCACGGGCAAGCGCGACGACGCCCTCGAGCTGGGCGCCCAGCACTACATCGACTCGTCCGACGGGGACGTCGGCGAATCCCTCCGCAAGCTCGGCGGCGTCTCGGTGGTCCTCGCCACCGCCGCGAACTCGAACGCGATGGCCGCCACGGTCGGCGGACTGCTCCCGCAGGGCGAACTCGTCGTCATCGGCGCCACCCCCGACCCGCTGCCGATCAGTCCGATGCAGTTGATCCTGCCCGGGATCAGCGTGACCGGCCACCCCGCCGGCACCGCCCGCGACGTCGAAGAGACGATGCAGTTCGCCGTCGTTTCGGGAGTGCGCGCACTCATCGAGGAGCGCCCCCTCTCCGCCGCCGCGGACGCGTACGCCGCGACGGAGCAGGGGCTCGCGCGCTACCGCATGGTGCTCACCATGTGACCGTGGCGGGAACGACGAACATCAGTTGCGCAGAACGGACTCGACGAGTTGGTGGATGCCAGCCTTCAGCCGGGCGGTCTGCCCCGATTGGATGAGATGCAGCACGAGCTCGCCGCCCAGAGTGCCGAGCAGCAGTCGGGCGAGCATGTCGGCATCGACGTCCGGGCGGGCCTCCGCCAGCAGTTCCGCGATGTGCCGGTACCAGAAAGCGTGAATCTCGTCGGTGTGCGGATCCTCGGTGGCGGTGTCGTAGGCCACCACCAGACCTATGTTGGCGACGACGAGGTCGGTCATGGCGTCGAAGTAGGCCAGCAGTCGATCACCTGCCGGGGCGCCCGGGCCCAGCGGTGGGGCGCCGCTGACCACGGCCCGGCGCAGGTCCTCGGCTCGCTCGAGAACCAGTGCGCGCATCAGGCCGGCGCGGCTGCCGAACCGGTGGAACAGAGTCCCCTTGCCGACGCCGGCGGCCGCCGCGATCTGCTCCATCGACACATCGCCCGGGCCTCGCTCGGCCAGCAGCCGTGCTGCCGCGTCGAGGATCGCGCGCCGGTTCCGCGCCGCATCCGCTCGCTCTGATCTCTGGATCTCGGACGACACCACACCTCCGTTGACAACTTGACCGGCGGTCCATATCGTCGAGCCCACCAGTAACCGGACCGACGGTCAGATTAGGGGAGATCATATGAGAGCAATCGTGATGACGGCTACCGGCGGCCCCGACGTCCTCGTCACGCGAGAGGTCCCCGTGCCGTCACCGGCACACGGGGAGCTGCTCGTTCGCACCGAGGCCACCCCGGTGCTGTTCGTCGAGACGCAGATCAGATCGGGTGTCTTTCCCTTGCCGACCGGGCTCCCTGCGGTATTCGGTACGCAGTCGGCGGGCGTCGTCACCGAGGTCGGCCCCGACGTCGACCGCGCGCTCGTCGGCACCCACGTGGTGGTCACGGGCATGGGGATCGGGGCTCACGCCGAGTCGGTGTGCGCGCCCGCGGAATCCGCCGTCTCGATCCCCGGCGGGCTCTCCTCGGTCGATGCCGCCGCGGTTGTCATGGGCGGATCCGTCGCGCTTTCACTCCTCGAGACGGCACGCCTGTCCGGTGACGACACGGTCCTGATCGAAGCCGCGGGCACCGGCGTCGGCGGCTACCTGACCCAGCTTGCCCGCTCGCGGGGCGCCGGCAGGATCATCGCGACCGCCGGCAGCCCCGAGAACCGGGAACGCGCCCGCGGTTTCGGGGCAGACATCGTCATCGACCACACCGAACCGGACTGGGCCGACCGCCTGCCCGAGGCGTTGCGGGGTGACACCATCGACATCGCATTCGAGTCGGTCGGCGGTGGCAGCTCGCTCGCCGTCCTCGACGCGATGACGCCCCTGAGCGGGCGAATGCTCTACTACGGCATGCTCAGCGGCGCGCCCGCCGCCGTCACGTCCTCGGACCTGCTCGCCCGAGGGCTCTCGCTGACCGGTTGCAGCGGCCCCGCCTGGCTCGCGAGGGTTACCTCCGTGCGATCGGCGGTCCTCGAACTGGCAGCCAACGGCGCCATCACCCCGATCATCGACTCGGTGATCGGCTTCGACGACGCTGGACACGCACACGAGCAGATCGAGCTGCGACGCGCGAAAGGAATGTTCGTGCTGACCCCCCATTCCTGAGGAGAAGCTGCACGAGAGCGCCCGTCGGTCCAGGACCGATCATTCGCCGATGGGCTTCGACTCGTCGGTCGGCCGGTGACGTCGGCGAACGGCGTGGGCGCCCAGCAGGACGCCGGCACCGACGCCGGCCATTTCACGTGGCAGGACGCCCCGGACGTGGATGCCGACCTCGCCGTGCGCGACGGGCCTGGTTCGATCACTCGGGAAGCGGCTCACCGTGAGCCTCGGCGACCATGTACCCCGCGTACCACTCCGGCCATTTCTCGTCGTACGCGCCGCCGTTGCGGGCCTCGTGCTCGCCGTGGGCGATGGACGCCCGGACGAGCGCACCGGTCAGGTCCGTCACCGACGGGTACTCGGTCGCGGTCGCCTCGACGCGTCCGGCGAACCGGTCGGTGACCTCCTGGAGTAGGTACCGGTTGCCGTCCGGGTCACGGAACGTGGCGAACGAGCCGTAGCTGGCACGGGCGTCGGCCGGCCCGCGCAGCTGTCCGTCCGTGCCCAGGTGGCCGAACTGCGCTCCGGGGACGCCCGGGTGGAACACGTCACTGACCTCACCGCCCAGTGCGACGAGTGCGTCGTGCGCGGCCTCCACGTCGGAAACCACCAGGTAGATTCCTTCGGCGGTACCCGGTGTCTGCGAGTTGACGTTGGTGCCGAACTGGATCGACGCGGGCGAACCCGGCGGCGTGAACTGCACGATCCGGAAGCTCCCGTCGTCCGCGCCGAAGTCGGCGTCCAGACGCCACCCCAGGTCCTCGTAGAACCTCTTGGACTTGTCGACGTCGGAGACCGGGATCGTCAGGGCCTCGAGCTCGAGGTCCACCTTCTTGGCGTTCATGACTCTCCTTCGTTCCACAGCGGGATCGCTGCTTCGGTAAGAACCCTCGTCTCGCGGCGGGCCGGTCGCACCAGGGTTCGACCCTGGTCTGTCGTGACGGGTCATCCGGCTGCCGCCGCGATGACGTCGGCCACCACCCCGGGCTGCGAGACCAGCGCCACGTGCGAGGCCTGGACCTCGCTGGTGTGGGCCCCGATCCGACCGGCCATGAACCGTTGCGCGGCAGGCGGAATCACGGTGTCGTTCGCGGAGACCAGGTACCAACTCGGCGTCCCCGACCACGAGACGGGCCCGGAGATTCCGGCGAGCGTCTTCTCGACGGCAGCGGCGTCGTAGGACGGACCGCGCAACGGATTGTCCGGCACCACCACCGGGTAGCCCCGCACCCGCAGGTCGGCAGCGACGCCGTCCCAACTCGTGGCGTCGGCGAACGCGCCGTGGACCAGCACGACCGTCGGCAACGGTCTCGCGACCGCCGGGCCGGCCGTCACCATCGCCGCAACGGTGGCCAGTGCCAGCACGACAACGGCGGCCCTGGCGAACCGGATGATTCTCATGACGTGTCCTTCCCTGGCTGTCGGCCGATTCGATCTCGTTGACTTTCTCGTTGCGGTGATGGACGTGCCGAGCTCCCGTTGGTTGGCACAGGGACATGGGCTACACAGTGGTGATGAATCCGCCGTCGATTCTCACGTCGGAACCGGTGATGTTCGCCGCCCGGTCGGACGCCAGGAACACGACCAGGTCGGCGACCTCGTCGGACGTGGTGAACCGTCCCGTCGCGGTGCCGGCGACGGCGCTGTCCGCGACTTCCTGCGGACTGACGCCGCTCGCCCTTCCGACCACCTCGGCGACACCACCCCGACCGACCCACAGATCCGTCATGACGGGGCCCGGGCTGATCGAGTTCGCGCGAATACCTTTGGGGCCGAGTTCTTTCGACAGCGCTTTGGTGATATTGGTGACCGCCGCCTTGACCGCACAGTAATCGGGTATGCCGGGGTCCGGATAGAACGCGTTGACCGAGCCGATCGTCACGATCGACCCACTACCGGCCCGGACCATCGCAGGAATGGCGGCGCGGGTCGCTCGGACCGTCGCCATCACCCCGAGCGACCACGAGGCGTCCCAGTCCTCGTCGGTGACCGAGACGAAGCCACCGGGCCGAGGGGTCACCGCGCCCGCGTTGTTGACGAGAATGTCGATGCCGCCCCGTTGTTCAGCGGCCGCGACGAGCGCAATCGGCCCGTCCGCGGTCGCCAGGTCCACGGAAACGAACGTGACCTGTCCGCGGGATTCGAGCTCTTCCAGTTGCGCCGTCCGGCTGCGTGCCCCGGCGACCACGTGCGCGCCGGCATCGACCAGAGCGCTGGTGATCGCAAGCCCGATTCCCCTGCTCGCGCCGGTCACCACCGCCGTTTTCCCATCGAGGTGCAGGTCCATCGCCACCCTCCCGGGCGAGTGCGAATCCATCCGGCCACAGCGGATGCGGCGGCCATCACCGCGGAACCAGGACCGGCGTCGACTCGACTCGAGATGAGGAGTGGTCCTGTCCCGACAGTAGTCCGCCGTCAACCCGCGCAACGGCTGATTGCGGAGATCGACCGGTCCCGCCGGGATGCTCACTCCGCTGATCATGCGCAGTGTCCAACCCGACCTTGACGAGATTCGCACTCTGCGAGAACACTGCCGGAATGTCACCCGACGAAGAGCAACGTCAGATCAAGCTCGTGGTCGATCGCCTTGCGATCAAGCATCCGGAGATGACCCCCGCCGCGGTGACCGACGCAGTGAATCGTGCATACGGAGGCTTCGCGGGCGGCCGAATCCGGGACTTCATACCCCTCTTGGTCGAGCGGCACGCTGCCGAGGAGTTGGCACGGACCACCCCGTCTGTCAGCCCGTAGGCGGGAGTGCCGTTCCATCGCCCGGCCACACTTGCGCCACTGTGACAGGCCTCGCTCTCCACTGACCGTTCGTGTCGGTGGAACTGGGGACCAATGACAGGCGGCCGGATGCTCAGGAGACTTCTCCGCCTGAAGAGTAGGCGCCGGGCCCGACGAGGAACCACTCCCTCCGCAGTCAGCGGGCAAGCGTGCGGCTAGTCCTGGCACTCCCGCTCGCCCGGGATGGGACGATCTGGCCGCAACGTCGGGCTGCGCGGCCCCGCGGTGGCCGGGGGAACTCCGCGCCTCCGAGACGGTCCGGAACGGGGCTCCCGGCGCATGACCGACCCGCCCTGGCGACCGTCCCGCAGCAGCAACAACAGCAGCACAGCCACCCCGGCGAGCACAATGCCGATCAGATTGACGCCGAGTTGTGCAAGCGAGCTCAGCACCACATTCCACTTTCCCGCAAAGACCGCGACGACGGCCAAACCGGCGGCTGGCACCGTCGTCCCCGAAATGAACACACCCACCAGGACCGTGGAGGAGTAGGTGACCAGCGCCAACATGCCTGCCGCCCCCGCCAGCAGCGCCACCACCAGCGAGAATGGCCCCACCTCGTAGATGAAATCGAAGGCGCGAGCGTTCTCGACATCACCGACCCCGATCCAGCCGAGGCGAGTCCACAGCACTGTGGCCAGCGCGGTGACCACCATCGCCGCCGGAAACGAGATGGCCAGGGTACGTGCCGAATTCCGCACGAGCCCGATGTCCCGGCGGACCAGACCCACCGAAGGTGCTGACAGCGGCCGGAATTCGGGCCCAACCACCATCGCGCCGACCAGGGTCATCGGCGAGGCCGTCGCCACGGCTACCGCCGACAGCAGGAACGCGATCGCCAGAAACGTCAGGAACGTGGGAGTGAGTCGGGCCCCCTCACACGCCTGACTGAGC
The DNA here is from genome assembly GCF_042754225.1 of Rhodococcus sp. NPDC059234. NCBI lineage: Bacteria > Bacillati > Actinomycetota > Actinomycetes > Mycobacteriales > Nocardiaceae > Rhodococcus > Rhodococcus sp. NPDC059234. Next base: position 32,988 of record NZ_JBHZAH010000012.1, on the reverse strand, counting down.
AACTGCTCCCACACCACCGTTCCGTCCGGCCGTGTCGGAGCCGCAGCGTCCGCCCGCTCCCCGGCGCAGGAAAGCACGGTCCCCGTCAGCTCGAACAAGATTCCGCCCGTCCGCACCAGATCCAGAGCGGTCAACGCGGCGAGCACATCATTCGCGCAGGCACGCGCTACATCCGCCTCGATCACAGCGGGCGTACTCGACCACCTCTGGCTCTACTGGCGTCCTTCACGGGTTCGGTCATGACACGTCCGCTACGCCCTGTGGAGTAGTTCAGGATCGTTGTTTCGGCTTCGATGTCTCCACGTCGAAGGGTGTTCTCTCTCAACAGTCAGTCGAGTCGTCGAGAACACCGCGGTGGACGTTCCCAGACTTGTTCATCTGAAAGATGCTCCTCGAACTGGTACGGGCTTGGCCCTGAATGCTCCCCTATTCGTGCATTTCAGGGCACCTTTCTTCGTTCACGACAAGGGCTTCGGTCAGTCAGTGCGAAAGCCCGACGCCAGGTGCGCTGTCTCCGACAGCCGGACCTGCTCATGCCCAGGTGTTCGCCTTCGGCAATCCGACCAGCGCGGGATGCTGCGGGTCTACCGCGTGCACGATCCGGCGGCCCACGGTGGAGAGCTGCCGGACCTGCGCGCGGGTCAGGTTGTCGAACACATAGCGGCGCACCGCCTCGACATGGCCGGGTGCCGCAGCGACCACCACATCCCAGCCCTCCTCCGTCAGCGTCGCGATCGTGAAGCGGCCGTCGCTCGGGTCCGGGCAACGGCCGACCCAGCCGCGCTTCTCGAGCCGGCCGACCACCTGAGACAGGCGCGAGAGCGAGCCGCCCGCAAACGCGGCCAGGTCACTCATCCGCAGCGTCCGGTCGTCGACCATAGACAACCCCGACAGCACCTGATACTCGAAATGGCTGATCCCGGAATCACGCTGCAACTGTGCGTCCAGCGCAGACGGCAGCCGCATCAACACGCTCTCGAGCGCGATCCAGGCGTCGTTCTCCTCATCGTCGAGCCAACGGGGCTCCTCAGTGACATCCATGGACACATCATAGCTTCACGATTGAAGTCAACGGAACCCAGAATCACTTGCATCTTGAAGTCATGCGGAGTAACTTTCACTTCATTGTTGAAGTCATGAGGTCACAGGCCGCAGCCGAAGGCGGCGGCCACGCGGTGTATCGCCAGCCGCCCTCACACTTCCCCGCCCCATACCGCTCACTGGAGGAAACAATGGACATCGTCATCCTGATCGGCCGCATTCTCTTCTCCGCCCTGTTCCTGTCCTCCGCGACAGGCCACCTGACGCAGTCGAAGGCGATGGCGCAGTACGCGGGCGCCAAGGGGCTGCCGGTTCCGCAGCTGTCGGTCCTGGCGTCGGGGGCGATCCTCGTCGTCGGCGGGCTGAGCGTGCTGCTCGGCGTGTGGGCCGATCTCGGCTCGCTACTGCTGGTCGCGTTCCTGGTGCCGACGGCGGCACTGATGCACAACTTCTGGGCCGAGACCGATCCGCGGGCCCGGCAGATGGAGATGATCCAGTTCAACAAGGACATCGCGCTGGCCGGCGCGGCACTGATGCTGTTCGCGTTCTTCGCCCACACCGGCGATCTCGGGCTGACCCTCACCGGCCCGCTGTTCTCGATCAACTGACCCTCCCGGAAGCACAACGGAGAGTGAAGAGAATCGGTCAGCACTCCCTCGGCCTCGTCGCCGATACCGACGAGGAGGCCAGCGAGATCTGGTGGCGGTACCGACAGCCGCTCGTCGAGAGCGTCGCCGCCGAAAGCGGCTTCTACGCACCCACCAGGGACCGCTACGAGGCCGAACTTCATACGGGCGCCCTCTACATCGGCTCACCCGAGACGGTCGCCCACAAGATCGCCGCGACGGCACGAGACTTGCGACTGAGTCGATTCGACCTCGAGTACGACATCATGCACCTTCCGCGCAACGCCCGCGCCCGCACCATCGAACTCTTCGGCACCGAGGTCGCACCTCGAGTACGCCAACTCCTCGCCGCGGACACCGCGGCCTGACCCTCGCAGGGAGACAACCATGTCCACGATCGAATTCGGCCTCGACACCTTCGGTGACCTCCCCGCCGACAAGTCGGGCCGGCCCGAGTCCTTCGGCACGGCGCTTCGTGCCGTCGTCGACGAGGCGGTCCTCGCCGACGAACTCGGCGTCGACGTCTTCACCGTCGGCGAGCACCACCGACCCGAGTACGCGATCTCCTCACCGGAGACCGTGCTCGCCGGGATCGCCACCCGCACCTCCCGCATCCGGCTCGGCTCCGGCGTCACCGTGCTCAGCTCCGACGACCCCGTCCGAGTCTTCCAGCGTTTCGCCACCGTCGACGGACTCTCGAACGGACGAGCCGAGGTGATCCTCGGTCGCGGCTCCTTCACCGAGTCGTTCCCGCTCTTCGGATACGACCTGCGCGACTACGACCGGCTCTTCGAGGAGAAACTGGACCTGTTCGTCAAGCTCCTCGACGAGAAGCCGATCACGTGGAGCGGCGAGTTCCGCGCCCCGCTCGACGACGCCGACGTCTTCCCCAAGACCGACTCCGGCCGGCTGACCACGTGGGTCGGCGTGGGCGGGTCCCCGCAGTCGATCATCCGCACCGCCCGCCACGGACTGCCGCTCATGCTCGCGATCATCGGCGGAGCCCCACAGCGGTTCGCCGGTCACGTCGAGCTCTACCGCCGCGCCGCCGCCGAGTTCGGCACCATGGCGCACCCGGTGGGGATGCACTCCCCCGGCTTCCTCGCCGACACCGACGAGCAGGCCCGGGAGCTGTTCTGGCCGCACTACCGGACGATGCGCGACCGGATCGGCGCCCTGCGCGGCTGGCCCCCGATCCGTCGCGAGGAGTTCGACGCCGAGATCGAGCACGGATCGATGTACGTCGGCTCACCCGAGACCGTCGCACCACGGATCGCCCGCACCATCACGGACCTCGACGTGGCCCGATTCGACCTCGTCTACACCGTCGGTGCCCTGACAACCGGCGACCGGCTGCGGGCCGTGGACCTCTACGGCCGCAAGGTGATCCCCCTGGTCCGCGACATCCTCGCCGGCTGACACCACACCCGCCGACTCATCCGAGAACGGAGCTGCCATGCACGCCGTCACCACATCACGCACCCTCGGCATCCTCGGCGCCGGCAAGCTCGGCACCGTTGTCGCCCGGCTCGCACTGGCCGCCGGATACCGCGTGCTCATCGCGGGCTCCGGCGACCCGGCCGCCATCGCACTGACCGTCGAGGTCCTGACCCCCGGCGCCACCGCGACGACCGCCGCCGACGCCGCGGCCGACGCCGACGTGGTCGTCCTGGCGCTGCCGCTCGGCAAATTCCGCTCCCTCCCCGTCGCGGAACTCGACGGCAAGATCGTCGTCGACGCGATGAACTACTGGTGGGAGATCGACGGCGACCGCGACGACCTCACCGACCCGGAGTCGTCCTCGAGCGAGACCGTCCAGGCGTACCTGGCCGGATCGCGTGTGGTGAAGGCGTTGAACCACATCGGCTATCACGACCTGGAGGACGAGGCCCGGGCACCCGGATCTCCCGGCCGCAAAGCCATCGCGATCGCCGGCGACAGTCCCGCGGACCTCGCCGTCGTCGCCGGCATCGTCGACGACCTCGGTTTCGATCCGGTCGTCGCCGGCCCACTCGCGGAAGGGGTTCGCCTCGAGCCCGGGGCCGAGTTGTTCGGCGCCAACCTGCCCGCACCCGAGGTGCGCGCTGCGCTCGACCGGTTCCCGGACACCGAACACGGGCGGTTCATCGCACACGCCCGGTCCGCCAACGCCCCGCGGACCGGCCCGGCGCGAGTTGCGGGGCTGGGTCTGGCCGACGCTGTGGGGTGACGTGGATCGCCCGGCGAAATCCACTGACCGTCGCCGTCCTCGGTGGTTTGCCGCCGACCGAACACCGAGGATGGCACTATCGGCACATGCGATCGGAAGCACTGTGACGGCGCGTCTGTGGCTCGACGACCTCGTGGTCGGCACCACCTACCGCACCGATACCCAGGAAATGACTGCCGCGGACATCATCGCCTTCGCCCGACAGTTCGATCCGCAACCGTTTCATCTGGGCGAAGAGACGGCTGCGTCGACATTCTTCGGCGCACTGGCCGCCAGTGGATGGCACACCGCCGCCGTCACGATGCGCCTGCTCGTCACCAGCGGGCTGCCCTTCGCGAACGGAATCATCGGGGCCGGCGTCGATCTGACGTGGCCGTCGCCCACCCGACCCGGCGACCTGTTGCACGTCGTTGTGACCATCACCGACATCAAGGTCTCCGGCCGTGATCCGAACCGCGGCATCGTCACCGCCGAACAAGACACGATCAACCAGTTCGGCGATGTCCGACAGCACGCCACGTCCAAACTCCTCGTCTTCAGAAAGGCTGTGGGCCAGTAACTTCGAGTTGCTCGGAGTTGTTCAGTAGTCTCGGTCGCGGTCGAAGTCGATGTGAGCGGCGACGAACGCCTCGGCGAGCTGCCCGTGAATCCTCCGGTACGGTCCTCCCGCTGTGAAAACCACCACGGACGGCTTAGTCTTGTTCTGCGCCAACATTGCGGATCACCATGCAAATCCGGGGCGCGCATGCGGGTCGTCCGTTGCGACGGGCCTGGCCGTCTACGCGCCGGCAGAGACTCTGGAAGGAAGGCCATGAAGATCGTCGTGATCGGTGGCACCGGGATGCTGGGGTCGAAAGTGGTTGACAAACTGAGGGACCACGGCGACGTAGCGGTGGCAGCGTCGCCCAATACCGGCGTCAACACGCTGACCGGGGAAGGCCTCGCCGAGGCTCTGGCCGGTGCCGACGTCGTCGTTGACGTGTCCAACTCGCCATCGTTCGAGGACGGTCCGGTGATGGAGTTCTTCACGACGTCGACCACCAACTTGGAGGCCGCCGCGGCGGCGGCGGGCGTTGGGCACTACGTCGCGGTGTCGATCGTCGGTGCGGACCAGCTACCCCTGAGTGGATACCTGAGGGCGAAGGTCGCGCAGGAGAAGCTCATCGAGGAGGCCGAGATTCCCTACTCGATCGTGCGCTCCACCCAGTTCGCCGAGTTCACCGACAGGATCACGGCGTCGATGACTGTCGGCGACGAAGTGCACGTACCGGACGCGCTGATCCAGCCCATCGCCGTGGACGAACTCGCGGCCAACGTCGCCGCTGTGGCAGAAGGCGAACCACTGGGTGGCATCGAGAACATCGGGGGGCCGGAGAAGATCTCGTTCGAGCAGATGGCCCGTGACGCCCTGGCCCGACAAGGCGAGGCCAAGACCGTTGTCGTCGACCCCGACGTTGGATACTTCGGGACTCCACTCACCCGAAACAGTCTGGTTACCGCCTAGGCAGACCCGGTCGGTCCGGTCGGCGCCGACGACCTGAACGCCGAACGGGGTGCAGGCCGAGACAAACCGGTTCCGGCACCTGATCGAGAACCTCCCCCACGAACAGCCGACCGCATACCGCGCCTCGGCAAGCGGCGACCACCGTCCCGGACACCGTCTACGCGACGGGCTCCCCGCATGCTGCACGCCCGCCTCGGGTTGGGGGAGAAAGTGATTCAGAGCCTCTCGACGATGGTGGCGTTTGCCAGTCCGCCCGCCTCGCACATCACCTGCAGGCCGTACCGGCCGTCGACCTGGTCGAGCACGTTGACCAGGCTGGTGGTGAGCCGGGCGCCGGAGGCCCCGAGCGGGTGGCCGATGGAGATGGCGCCGCCGTTGATGTTGACCTTGCTCAGGTCGGCGCCGGTCTCGGCCTGCCAGGCGAGCACCACCGAGGCGAAGGCCTCGTTCACCTCGAACGCGTCGATGTCGGCAAGGGTGAGCCCGGCGCGATCGAGCACCTTGCGGGTTGCCGGGATGATTCCGGTCAGCATCAGGATCGGGTCGTCCCCGGCCACGGCGAACGAGTGCACGCGGGCCCGCGGCCGCAACCCCAGCCGGGCCGCCGCCTGCTCGCTCGTGACGAGCACCGCGGCGGAGCCGTCGTTGACCGGTGAGCTGTTGCCCGCGGTCACCTTCCAGTCGAGGTCCGGGTAGCGCGCCGCCCACTCGTCGCTGTAGAACGCGGGGCGAAGCCCAGCGAGCACGTCGGTCGTCGTGCCGGGCCGGATCGTCTCGTCTGTTCGCAGGTCGTTCACGTAGGTGAGTTGACTGTCGAGCAGGCCGTCCTTCCAGGCGTGCGCGGCGCGTTCGTGCGACATCGCGGAGTACTCGTCGAGTTGGGTGCGCGTGAGGTTCCACTTGCGCGCGATGAGTTCGGCACTGATTCCCTGCGGCACCAGAGCATCGCCGTACCGGGCCTTGACCTGCGAGCCGCGGAAGTCCTTTCCGACGGTCTGGCTGCCGATCGGGATCCGGCTCATCGACTCGACGCCCGACGCGACCGCGACGTCGTACGCCCCCGCGATCACACCCTGGGCGGCGAAGTGCAGCGCCTGCTGACTGCTTCCGCATTGCCGGTCCACGGTCACGCCGGGCACCGTCTCCGGGTACCCGGCGGCCAGGAGCGCCCACCGTGCGGTGTTGCCGGACTGCTCGCCGATCTGGCCCACGGCGCCGCTGATGACGTCGTCGATCCGAGCGGCGTCGATACCGGTGCGGTCGACGACCGCCCGTAGCGACGCCGCGTGCAGATCCACCGGATGGATCTCGGCATACGCACCGCCGGGCTTGCCCTTGGCGAGTGGGGTGCGAACGGCATCCACGATGACTGCTGAGTTCATGACAGTTCTCCCTTTCAGTTGGCCCTGATCGCACCGGTGGTGTGGGTGGACAGGTTCGAACGCACTCGCCGTGTCACTTCGTCGGTGAGGGCCTCGTCGGCGCCCGCGTCCAGGGCGTCGAGGATGCGCTCGACGATGTCGCGTGGATCCGATTTCGGGACGTCGAGGCCGGTTGTCATCGGCGTGTCGGCGTAGCCCAGGTGGGCTCCGAGCACGTGCGTCCCCTGGCCGGCGAGCTCGAGCCGTAACGCGTTGGTCAGTCCCCACAGCGCCGCCTTGGACGGGCTGTACGCGCCGGGGACTGCCAGCCAGCTCAGCACCGAGTGCACGTTCACGATCGCGCCACCACCTGCTGCGGCCAGCGTCGGCGCGAGCGCACGAGCGACCTGCAACGGGCCGAACACGTTTGTCTCGAACGTGTCCCGGATCTCCGTGATCGGCGCGAACAACAACGACCCGGCGCCGATCACGCCCGCGTTGTTGACGAGCACCGTCACGTCCGCCGCCGACTCGGCCGCCGCGCCGATCGAATCCGAGTCGGTCACATCGAGGCGGAGCGGAACGACGCGGCCGTCGGACCAGTCCAGGTCCCTGCGGGCGGCGGCGTACACCTTCCTCGCGCCGCGCTCGAGGAACTGCCGCACGAACTCTCGCCCCAGGCCGCCGTTGGCGCCGGTGACCAGGGCCACGCTTCCTTCGATCTGCATCGGATGCTCCCATCTGGATCAGGCCTTCGAAGGACGTAACACCGCCCACACCCTGACTATGCCTTAATATAGTCAGGAAGCAGTGTGAGGTGAACCACAGACGACCTGGGGCGCCGGCGAGCGCTTCGGCGCCCGGCGACCGAACCGTCACCGTCGACTCCCGGCTGGGTACCGGTTTCCGCCACCGGCATGTCACAAACCAAACAGTCTGTCCCACATCCGTTTTCATACCGACCCCGGATGGACTGTGTTGACAACCGTCGCCTGCCCGACACTCTCGGTTCGGCGGCTGTTACCCGACGGCGCCGACGCTGTCTCTGGACCTACCGAAGGCCCGGATCGATCCACCTCCCGACGTTCGACTCCGATGCGCACACGCGCACCGTAACCGTCCTCACGAGAGGCACGACATGGCCCTGGACACGAAACCTCCACTGCGCCGGACTATTTCCCGGACCCGAACCGCAACGCTCCTCACCCTGGTCGCCGTCACATTCGGCCTCGGCACGGGCACCGCCGATGCCGAGGTGATCCACATCGCCGACAACTCGGCCGCCAAGACCACCGTTCTCGGCACGAACCTGAAGATCGTGCAGTCCGGCCAATGGCTCAACGACGTGATCCCGCTCAACGGCACCCCCTTCGACAAGGACGTCTTCTTCGGCGGTAACACCGCCGTCACTTCCGCGGGCGGCGCCCCGATCACCGCCGGCACCCTCGACGTCGGCGTCGAGGTCGGCTACCTGCTCGATGTCTCCAACGGCGTGTCCCTCGGCGGCAAGATCGGCATCACGCCCCAGCAGGCGCTCGGTATCCCGGTCGGCGGCCTGCCGACGCTGACCATGTCGGTGCAGACCCCGCTCGAGGGCAACTGGGTCGTACCGATCCGCCCGGGCCAGATCGTGGCCATCTCGCTGGACAAGAAGACGATGACCAGCGGCAACGGCAACGTCAACCTCGACAACATCCACCTCCAGCTCAACGGCGCCGCGGGGCCGGTGTCACTGCGCACGTACTCGCAGTGGACCGCCTCGACCAAGGAAACCGACGATTCCTTCGCCGCCTACGGACCCCCAGTCACCATCTAGGAGAACCCATGTCGCTCGACGCCCTGCACTTCGTGGTGAAGACGCCCACCACCAGCCTGCTCGACGCCATCGTCCAATCCGTCCAGTGGATCACCGGATCCTCCACCCAGACCGTCTGACCTCGCACGACTCCCCCGACCCCGCAGCATGTGGCGGGCCGCCATGGATCCGTCGCGCGACCAGCTGAGTACGGTGCGTGAATCCGTCCGCGTCGCTGTTCCCCATCTCCGCTCCCGCGAAGGTGGGGAACAGCGGGAGCGGGCGCCCGGGCCAGCCGCCCGTGGACGGGACACGGCACCACGGCGCTCCCCATCTGGAACTGGACGGTCGACTAATTGACGCAGGATCGGCCTCGTTCCACACTGCCCTATGCCCTCGGACGACGAACAGCGTCACATCGAGTTCGTGATCGAACGTCTCGCGCGCAAACACCCCGAGGTACCGACGCCAACAGTCCGCGCAATCGTCGCCGCGGCACACGCTCACTTCGCCGGCCGCCGCGTTCGCGACTTCGTCCCGCTACTCGTCGAGCGCAAAGCGGAAGCTGAGCTGAGCCGCACCGGTACACCTGACGCCGCGGTCGGCGCTGCCATCACGAATGCGAACACTGAAGTTCCCGAGCTTGCCGACCCGCGAACTCGAGGCGCCACAGGTCGCCATCGACGGCGCTGACACAGCTGTGACGGATGGCCGCGGTGTCTGACTCTCGGTGACGCGTCGGGACCGCCGTCCGTGTCGTCGGATTCGACGCGAACGAGGTCGCCGAGCAAGTGACAGACCTGGAGAGCGATTCCACGCAGACTGCCCCTCGACCTCCGAGTCGGATTGGTCGACAGTGGATACATGCGGGGAATCGCCTTCGACGAGCCGGGGCCTCCCGGGGTGCTGACGTGGCGGGAGCTGACCCTCGCGGAGCCCTCGCCGACCGACGTCGTGATCGATGTCCGAGCCGCCGGGATCACCAACATCGACCTTCTCGAACGCGAAGGCCACTACCCGGTCCACGGTGGCGGGCCCCATGTCCTCGGCCTCGAATGCGCGGGCACGATCCGGCGGGTCGGTGAGCGAGTGACCGGCTGGTCGAAAGGCGACCGGGTGTGCGCGCTGCTCGGCGGCGGTGGGTACGCGGAACTGGCCGTGGCGCCCGCACGACAGCTGCTTCCAGTCCCGGACCGCCTCGACTTTTCCGAGGCCGCGGCGCTGCCCGACGCAGCGTGCACCGCGTACGCGAACCTGACGCTGAAGGCCCACCTGCGCTCGGGACAGTGGGTCCTCGTGCACGGCGGCGGCAGCGGTGTCGGGACCATGGCCGTCCAATGGGCCAAGGCCTCCGGAGCCCACGTGATCACCACGGTCGGCGGCCACGCCAAGCTCGATCCGGTCCTGCGGCTCGGCGCCGACGTGGCCGTCGACTACCGCACCGACGACTTCGTCGCGCGGACGCTCGGCGTCACCGGTGGCCGTGGCGTCGACGCCATCCTCGACGTCGTAGGCGGGCCGTATCTGCACGAGAACATCGAATGTCTCGGACACGACGGACATCTCGTCGTCATCGGCGGAACCCTCGGACCCACCGAGGTCGATCTCGGCCTGCTGTTCAACAAGCGCGCCAGCATCGCGATGACCTCACTTCGGTCCCGCCCGCCCGACCAGAAGGCCGCCGTCGTCGCGGCGGTCCGCAAGCACATATGGCCCCTCATCGCGCGCGGGGTGATCGCGCCCGTCATCGACACCGCGCTGCCCATGCCGTTGGCCGCCGAAGCACACGAACTGCTGTACGGGGGAAGAACATTCGGCAAGGTCGTCCTCACCGTCACCTGAACGGCACCGCCAACCGACACGTCCGGCCACCGCTGCCGTCACCCGTCCCACTACTTCGGCTACGCCTCGTCGGTGAGTTCCCGTGGAACGGCAACGGCGTCGACCAGGGCCCCGTTGCGCCACACGGTGACCTCGATACGCCTGCCTATCGTGCCCTCGACCATGAGGGCTTGGATGTCGGTTGCGGTGGCGACGGGGTCTCCGCCGATCGCGACGAGGATGTCCCCGGCGCGAAGTCCAGCCGTCGCGGCGGCACTTCCGGGCACGACCTGCGCCACCTGGACGCCGCGCTTGCGGCCCAGCTTGGCGGCGAGTTCCGGCCGCAGGGGAACCTGCGTCCCGGCGATCCCGAGCCACCCGCGACGTACGCGTCCGGTACGCATCAGCGAGGCGATGATCCGTTCGGTTGTCGCGTTGATCGGGACCGCCAGACCGACGCCGACACCGGCGACGGCAGTGTTCACACCGACCAGGCGACCGGCGCTGTCGGCGAGAGCGCCGCCACTGTTGCCGGGGTTCAGGGCCGCATCGGTCTGGATGACCTCGTCGATGACCCGGCCGGACCGGGTCGGCAGCGACCGACCCAGCGCGGAGACGACACCGGCGGTGACGCTGCCTGCGAGGCCGAGCGGACTGCCGACTGCAACGACCAGCTGACCGACCTGCAGCTGGGCCGCGTCGCCTCGGGCCAGCGCCGGCGGCACGTCACCCCTGGCCCTCAACACCGCAAGATCCGACAGGGTGTCCCGGCCGGTGACGTCCGCGACCACCTCGCCGCCGTCGGAGAAGGTCACGTCGACCCGCTTCGCGCCGTCGACGACGTGGGCACTGGTCAGGATGAAGCCGTCAGGGGTGAGCACCGACCCGCTGCCGCCCCCTGTTCCCCGTCGGGTCTGGACCTGCACGCTGACGACGCTCGGGAGCACGCGCTCCGCGACCCGGATCACGGCTTCGGAGAACGCGTCCAGAGGCCCCAAATCCTCGCTCATGCACTGATCAACCCATCCGGCGAGGTGGCCGATACCGCCGTTCGCGCAGAGCCGAAACCAACCTGACAGCCGCAGGGAATGGGCTGCCGTCGGACGCCTCACTCCCCCGGCTTCTCCGCCACCACGAAGGTGCGGAGGAACGGGAAGACGGTCCCGAACGCACCGCGTGGATAGGCCCGCCGCAGGAGGGCGCCGTACTCGGCCTCGAAGTCCGCCGCCTCGGCGGCGGACAGCCGATCGAGGACCGGCCGCAGTCCGGTGCCGCGAACCCACTCGAGGACGGGATCCGGCCCCGGCAGCAGCTGCTGATACTCGGTCCGCCACGCCGCGACCCGCAGTCCCGCGCCCAGCAGCAACTCGAGGTACTCCGCCGGTTCGGCCACAGTGCTGTCGTGGCGCAGCACCCCGCCGAGCCGGTCGTGCCATCGCGGCGACTCGGCGACCTCGCGCATCAGCCGGTGCGAGGGCGAGCCGAAGTTCGCGGGCACCTGGAAGGCGATCCAGCCGCCGGGCTCGAGCTCGCCCGCCCACCTCACCAGCAATTCGCGGTGCGTCGGCACCCATTGCAGCAGTGCGTTGCCGACCAGAACGTCGACGCCCACGGCCGAGAAGTCCTCGGCGTCGCCGAGTGCGAACTCGACGCGGCCACCGGCGTGGCCGACAGCCTCGGCGATCATTTCCCGCGACGAGTCGACACCGAGCACCGCGGCGGTGGGCCACCGCTCGGCCAGCGTCGCGGTCAACGTGCCCGGCCCGCAGCCGAGGTCGACCACCCGGCGAGGGTTGACGGCCCCGACCTGACCGACCAGATCGAAGAACGGCCGCCGTCGCTCCGCCCCGAACAGTGAGTACTGCGCCGGATCCCAGTGCACCGCACCCGCCGCACCCGCCGCACCCGGCGAGCCCGCTCGGTCCGGGGTGGGGCGGTCGGCGCTAATGGACGTGGTCCTGCCAGTCGGACGGCACCCGGCCGGCGGGGCCCGGCACCGGCTGCTCGACCGGGTGGTGCCGCGGCGGAGCCAGGGCGGGACCCTCGTACATCTGCTCGGTCCGGTAGTCGAAGAACCAGTCCTCGCCGGGCTCGAAGCTCTGGATGAACGGGTGCCCGGTCGCCGCCGCGTGCGCGCTCGCGTGCTGCGCGGGCGAGGTGTCGCAGCACCCGATGTGACCGCACTGCGCGCATCGGCGCAGGTGCACCCACCAGCCCCCGGCCGAGTCGCACTCGGCGCACCCCGGCCCGCTCGGCGCCACCTCCGGATCGATTCCGTCGATCTCAGGCATCGTTGTCTCCTTCCGGCACGGTCAACGGGATGCGGACGACGAACTCGGTGTGCCCCGGCTGCGACTCCACACGGATGTCGCCGTGGTGCTTGTCGACGATCCGCCACGAGATGTCGAGTCCGAGCCCCGTACCCTCCCCGACCGCCTTGGTGGTGAAGAACGGCTCGAAGATGCGACTGCGGATCTCCTCGGGAATGCCCGTACCCGTGTCTGCGATCGACACGGCCAGGCGGTCGCCGTCCCGGTAGGTGCGGACGGTGAGCGTGCCGCCGCCGGCCATGGCGCCCACCGCGTTGTCGATGAGGTTGGTCCAGACCTGGTTGAGTTCGGCCGCATACACCGGCACGCGGGGCAGGGCGCGGTCGTAGTTCCTGACGACCTCGACGCCGCCGATCTTGCCGGCCAGCATCACCAGCGTGCTGTCGAGCAGTTCGTGCACGTCCGAGACCTGGAACGGCGCACGGTCCAACTGGGAGTACTGCTTTGCGGCGCCGACGAGCGCGGTGATCCGGGCTGTGGAGTCCGAGATCTCGTTCATCAGCAACTCGGTCTCGATGGTGTAGTTGAGCCAGGCGACGGCGCCGGCGAGGATCGGTGGCTCGACCGCGGCAGCGACCCCCTCGAGCCAGTCGACGTCGAGGCCGGCCTGCACGAAGTTCGGCGCGAGGTTCCATCCGTCCGCGATGCCGTGGCCCTCGAGCCACCCGCCGAGTGCGTCCTCCCGGTCCGCTTCTTCCATCGGGCTCAGCGTGGGCGCCTTCGCGATCAGCTCGACGGCCTCCTCCTGGATCCCGATCAGCGCCTGGAGGGTCGCGGGTTCGTAGGTGCCCGAGGCGATCATCCCCAGCTTGTGGCGCATCCCCGCGACGCGGTCCCGCAGGGAGGACGTCGCCCGGACCGCCGCCGCGGCCGGATTGTTCAGCTCGTGTGTCAGCCCGGCGGACAGGGAACCGAGCGCGAGCAACCGTTCCCGCTGGTCGAGGATCTCGCGGGAGTTCTGATTACCGAAGAACAGCCCTTCGAGAAGGTGCAGCGCCATCGGGAACCATTCCGCCATGAAGCGGGCGAAGTCGCTCGCGTCCAGGACGAAGAAGGTGGAGCGCTCGGGCACGGCCATCGAGCCGTTGTAGATCTGCGGGATACGGTCGCCCATGTACGCGTTCCACGCACCGGCGTACGCGCCTCGGTGGGAGGTACGAACCATCTCCACGTCCCGTCCACCCGAGAGCTTGGTGAGCACCACCGACCCCTCGATGAGCACGTAGAAGCAGGTCGCCTGGTCCCCCTCGCGGTACACCGGCCCCGGCTCGATCACCTCGACCCGTCCCGCACGGCACAGTTGCGCGAGCTGATCGTCGTCGAGCTTCTCGAAGAGGAACAGCGTCCGCAGTTCCTCTACCGTGCACACGGGCCGGGCGTTCACGACTTGGCCAGGTATCGGTGCACGAGCATCACGGCCATCGCTCCCTCTCCCACCGCCGACGCCACCCGCTTCGCCGAGTCGGAGCGCACGTCCCCGGCCGCGAAGACCCCGGGCACGCTGGTCTCGAGGTGTTGCGGCAGGCGGTCGAGTTCCCAGCCCCGCGGCCGTTTACCGTCGACCACGAGATCGGGGCCCGAGACGACGTACCCGTGGTCGTCGCGCACCACGACGCCGTCGAGCCAGTCGGTGCGCGGCGCGGCCCCGATGAACAGGAAGAGCCACTGCGCGTCGACGGTCTCGGTTCGACCAGTGGTGTTGTCGCGCAAGATGATCCGATCCAGATGGTCGTCGCCTTCGACTCCCACCACCTCCGAGCACGCCCGAACCGAGATCCTCGGGTCCTGCCGGATCTGCTGGATCAGGTAGTGCGACATGGAGTCGTCCAGCGAACGGGCGCGCACCACGACGGTCACCGAGCGGGCGCCCCTGGCGAGGTAGACCGCCGCCTGGCCCGCCGAGTTCGCCCCGCCGACGATGTACACGTCCTGCCCACTGCACCGCGCGGCCTCCGTCACCGCGGAGCCGTAATACACACCGCGCCCGGTGAACTCGTCCAACCCGGGTGCCGACAACTGCCGATAGGACACCCCGGTCGCCAGGATCACGGTGTGCGCGTCCAGCGACGCCCCGTCGGCGAACCGGACGGTCCGCGCGGACCCGTTCACCTCCAGGGCGACGACGTCACGCGTGGTGATCACCTCGGCGCCGAACTTGGCCGCCTGCCGACGGGCCCGGTCGGCGAGCTGCGCCCCCGACAATCCGTCCGGAAAGCCCAGGTAATTCTCGATTCGGGAACTCTGCCCGGCCTGGCCGCCGGTGGCGGTGCGCTCGATCAGCACGGTGCGCAGGCCCTCCGACGCGCCGTAGACCGCCGCGCCCAGTCCTGCCGGGCCGCCGCCGATCACGACGAGGTCGTAGAAGTCCGACGACGGGGTGGTGGCCAGTCCGACGTGGTCCGCCAGTTCCGCATCGGTCGGCTCGACGAGCGGCGTGCCGTCGGACGTGATCACCACCGGCAGCCGCATGCCGTCGGAGCCCGCGGCCTCGAGCAACCGCTGCCCTTCCGGTTCGTCGGACATGTACCACCGGTACGGGAGCTGGTTGCGGGCCAGGAACTCGCGCACTTCCGCGGACCGTGCCGACCACCGGTGCCCGACCACCTTGGTCTCCGTCACCGGCCTCCGGTCGGAGGTCAGCCACGCCTCGAGCAGGGCGTCGACCACCGGGTAGAGCTTCTCCTCGGGCGGATCCCACGGCTTGAGCAGGTAGTGGTCGAGGTCCACGACGTTGATCGCGTCGATCGCGGCGTCGGTGTCGGCGTACGCGGTGAGCAGCACCCGCTTCGCGGCGGGGTACAGGTCCATGCCCTGCTCGAGGAACTCGATACCGCTCATGGCCGGCATCCGGTAGTCGGCGAGGAGCACAGCGACGGGGTCACCGCGCAGCTTCATCTCCTTGAGCGCGGCCAGGGCCTCGTCGCCGGACTGCGCCCGGATGATCCGGTACTTCTCGCCGTACCGTCGGCGCAGGTCCCTGACGATGGCGCGGGAGACGCTCGGATCGTCGTCGACGCTGAGAATTGCGGGCTGTGCCATCCCTCTCCCATCCGGAGCGCCACTGAGCCTCCGGTTCGAGTATGCCTCGATGGTCAGGCGCGTGCCCCTTCCCGACGCCGCGCGAGACGCTCGACGATTCCGGTCCGACCGGCGTACCGCGACGCGACGAAGGGCTCGATCGGGGTGCCACGATTGACGGTGCCGGCTTCCACCGGGTCACGACACGAGCGCGTGGTCGACGTGGACGGCGCCAGCCGATGGTCGAAGTTGTGCTGCGGGAACAACATCGATGCACGGTCGCAGTTGGGTGATCACCACTGAGATGCCTGCGTCGAACTGGATCGAGTTGCACACGGCAGCGCCGGTGGAGCTGGGTTGGTGGGCGGCCGCTGTCAGGCGCCACATCCGACGCGGCTGCTGACGATTCTCGACACGCAGCCCCCGCCTACCCGGGACGACGCGGCCGACACCGTGATCACGAGGGCGTGTAGGTCTGTTTCCCGCCGAACTGGGCCGAGACGCGGCAGGATGGGAGGCGATCCGCGAGCGAGGAGCACGCCGTGCGCATCAACCCCGAGACTCCGTCGCAAACTGGAGCGGTCGACGGCCGCGACGCGGTTCGTGCGGCCGTCGTGGTCGGCGCGCTCGGCGTCGTCTTCGGCGACATCGGCACCAGCCCGATCTACACCATTCAGACGGTGTTCAACCCGGACGACCCGCACCCCGTTCCGATCAGCACGGACAACGTGTACGGCGTCGTGTCCCTCGTTTTCTGGTCGGTGATGATCATCGTCACCCTGACCTACGTCTCGCTCGTCATGCGTGCCGACAACGACGGCGAGGGCGGCATCATGGCACTGATCACGCTCCTGCGGCGGCTGGGCGGGGCACGGCACCGTCGCGTCGCCGCGGTGCTGTCCGGGCTCGGCATCTTCGGCGCCGCGCTGTTCTTCGGCGACAGCATGATCACCCCCGCGATCTCGGTGCTCTCCGCCGTCGAAGGCGTGAAGGTCGTCGAGCCGCGGATGGGAGACTTCATCGTCCCGCTCACCGCGTTGATCATCGTGCTGCTCTTCGTCGTCCAACGCCGGGGCACGGCCGTGGTCGGGCGGTTCTTCGGGCCGGTGATGATCGTCTGGTTCGTCTCGATCGGCGCCTGCGGTGCGGCCGGAATCGCCCGGCACCCGGAGATCCTGAGGGCACTGTCGCCGACCTACGCGGTGAGTTTCGTGGTCGGGCACTTCGGGATTGCCTTCTTCGCGCTGGCCGCGGTCGTACTGGCGGTCACCGGCGCCGAAGCGCTCTACGCCGACATGGGCCACTTCGGTCGAAGGGTGATCACCCGCGGCTGGCTGATGCTCGTCCTGCCTGCCTGCGTTCTCAGCTACTTCGGGCAGGGTGCGCTCGTGCTCGGCGACGAGACCAAGGTGAGCAGTCCGTTCTTCCTGCTCCCTCCCGATTGGGCGCGCCTACCGATGGTGCTGCTGGCCACCGCGGCCACGGTGATCGCCTCCCAGGCCGTGATCACCGGCGCCTACTCGGTGGCGTCGCAGGCCGCCCAGCTCGGCTACCTGCCGAGACTGCGGGTGGCGCACACCTCGGAGTCGACGATCGGTCAGATCTACGTGCCCTGGATCAACTGGGTCCTGATGGTGTCGGTACTCACGCTGGTGTTCGCCTTCCGCAGCTCGGCGGCGTTGGCGTACGCGTTCGGCATGGCGGTGACGGCCACGATCTCGATCACCACGCTGCTGTTCTTCTACATCGCCCGGACCCGATGGCACACCCCGCTGTGGCTGGTGCTGATCGGCGCCGGGTTCTTGTTGACGGTTGACCTGATGTTCCTGGCGGCGAACCTGACCAAGTTGGTCCACGGGGCGTGGCTGCCGCTGCTGATCGGCGTCGCGGCGTTCACCGTGATGCTCACCTGGCAGCGCGGGCGCGGCATCGTCACCCTCGCGCGGGAGCGTGCGGAGGGGCCGCTGCGCGAGTTCGTCGACCAGCTCGACGAGCACCGGCCGCCGCTGCTGCGGGTCCCCGGCACCGCGGTGTTCCTCAACCGAGGCAACCAGACCGCGCCGCTGGCGATGCGGGCCAATGTCGAACACAACCGAGTACTGCACGACCACGTGGTGATCATGTCGATCGATACGCTGCCGGTCCCTCGGGTGCCGGACGAGGAGCGGACCGAGGTCGACGATCTCGGCCATGCCGAGGACGGGATCATCCACGTGACCGCGCACTTCGGGTACATGGAGAAGCCGAACGTGCCGGATGCGCTGCGCCTGCTCGACCCCGCGCAGACCGAGGGCCCGATCGCCATCGACGACGCCTCCTACTTCCTGTCGAAGATCGAACTGAAGAAGGGGACGGCGCCGACGATGGCGCCGTGGCGCAAACGTCTGTTCATCGCGACATCGCACATCACTGCCGATGCCGCCGAGTTCTTCGGTCTGCCAGGTGACCGGACCGTGATCATCGGTTCGAGGATCGACGTGTAGGCGGCCGCACGGCACCCAATTGCGACCGACCGGACCCATGCTGCACGGTGCGACTTCACGAGGAGCGATGCGCGGTGGCGGGGTCGATCTTGCGGTGGAGGCGATTCCGGCCTATGCCGCCACCGGATGCCCGTCATCGGGATCTCCTATCCGCCGCCGAGCTGGACGGCCTTCACCACGAGCAGGATCGCGCCGACAACCAGGTAGGTCCGCAGTGCCAGCATGCCCAGTTTGGTTCCCGCGGACCACTTGACGGGCTGAAGCAGTGCCAGCGGCGGCATCCGCCACTGCATCTTGTCCGCATCACCCGGCGTTGACTGGGGCAGCGAAGCAGCGGGATTTCGGCGCTCGAGCCACCGCAGGGCGCCGACGGCAGCGACGACGAGGACGACGATCGCAACTGCGAGGTACTCCCCGGCCGTTACCACGTCGAGGTCGGGGAACATCGTGGTCGCCATCAGGATCCCGGACAGCAGGAGCAGTACTCCGACGATCAGGCCGGCCACGATGTTGAGCCAACGCTTGTTCACCCACGGCCCGAGCACTTCCCGGTCGTTGCACAGCAGCAGTAGGAACACGCTCGCGCTCGGCAGCAGCAGTCCGGCGAGTGCCTGCACCGCGGTGGTGATGAG
The DNA here is from genome assembly GCF_042754225.1 of Rhodococcus sp. NPDC059234. Taxonomy (NCBI): domain Bacteria; kingdom Bacillati; phylum Actinomycetota; class Actinomycetes; order Mycobacteriales; family Nocardiaceae; genus Rhodococcus; species Rhodococcus sp. NPDC059234. The sequence goes on along the minus strand of NZ_JBHZAH010000012.1, from coordinate 14,168 downwards.
CCCGAGTGGCGCATTGGGGATCAGCACGATCGCTGCGGCGACGACGATCATTGCGCTGTAGGAGAGGTAGAACTGCTTCGCGTCCTTGAAGCCGCGGTGCAGGGAGTGTTTGAGGCCGAAGACGTCGCCGAAGGCATAGCTTGTGGAGAGGGTGACCGCGGCTGCGCCGACGATCGACGCGTCGAGCAGAACGATCGCGAAGATGGTGCCCAGTGTGCCGCTGTCCATCCCCAGGAGGCGAGCGATGTCGCCGGCGTCGATGAAGTTCCCCACGCTGTCAGTCGAGCGGGCGGCAAAGTCGGCGGTCATCATCAACGCGGCAGCACCGACGACGACGACGATCGCGCCGAGCACCGTGTCGGCCCGCTCGTAGCTGATGAACCGCGGCGTGATCCGCTTGTCGATGATGTTGGACTGCTGGAAGAACAGCTGCCACGGAGCCACGGTGGTGCCGACGATCGCGATGATCAACAACACTGCATCCGAGCTCATGCCGCCCGCAATGCCCGGCACCACGAAGTCGTGAGCCGCCCGACCCCAGTCCGGATGAGACATCAGCAGCATCGGGATCTGCAACAACGTGATGGCGATGAACACGAACATCGCCCGTTCCCAGCGCCGGAAACTCCCGGTCGCCATGATCGCGACGAGAGCCACCGCTGCCGAGGGCACCACGATCCACTTGGATATGCCGAAATAGCTGGCGGCCAACGAGATACCGATGAACTCGGTGACGATGGTGAGGAAGTTCAGCACGAACAGATCACCCACGCTGAACCAGCCCCAACCACGGCCGAATCGTTCGTTGATCAACCGGGCGTGCCCGACTCCGGTCACTGCACCGAGGCGAACGACCATCTCCTGGTTGACGATCAACACCGGAATCAGCAACAGCAGTACCCACAGCAGCGAGTACCCGTAGTTCTGTCCCGCCTGGGCGTAGGTGGCAACCCCGCCCGCGTCGTTGTCACCGATCATCACGATCAGGCCGGGCCCGACGATTGCCAGCAGTGTCAGCAGCCGGGTCTTGAGTGTGCGGGCGCTGTCGGTGTCGGTGATGCTGATGCTGCCGAGCGCGCCCTCGATGTCGCCGAGGTGAGCAGAGTCGAGCGCGGCCGACCGCTGGGACGAAGCGGCGGATTCCACCAGTTCGCGAGCCGACACCGGTGCAGCGGGCGAAGGCGCGATCGGTGCGACAACAGGAGCGCCCGCGCCACGGAACGAGGGATCGTTGTCGGTCATGGCCGATCACCTGCCTGCGGCATCGTCCCACGTGTCGTCGATTCGACGGTCGCGGTGTAGGTCGGTTCGCGAGTGGGCCGCGGTGCGGGTTCTCGCCGTCGCCAATCGTCGGGGATGGTGGCCTCGAGGACGTCGTCGACGGTGACCACACCCAGTACGCGGTCCGAGTCGTCGACGACCGGGATGGTCGCGAGATTGAAGTCGGCCATCAGGAGCGCCACGTCCGTCAGATCCGCGTCCGGGGCCACGCGCACCGGATCGGTGTCCATCAGCTTCTCGACCGGAAGCTGCGGCTCGGCCTGAACCAGCGCGATAACCGAGACGACCCCGATCAGCTCCCGGGACTCGCCGAGCACGTGCATCTTGAGCAGGGCCTCCGGCTGCAACGATCGGGCCGCCGCGATGCGGGCCAACGCCTGTGCGGCGGTGGTGCCGGCAGGACACTCCACGACGTCGACGCTCATCAGCCCACCTGCACTCGACGGGTTGAAGCCCATCAGCGTGATGACCTTGGTTCGCTGGCCGGCAGGCATGAGATCCAGCACTCGCCGACGGCGGGACTGCCGCAGTTCGGCTACCGCGTCGGCGGCGTCGTCGGCGCGCATCCGGCCGAGTACCGCGGCGACCTCCGTGTCAGTCATGTCGCCGAGCAGTTTGTTGGCCTTGTCAGGGTCGAGTTCCTCGAACACGTCGGCCTCGAGTTCCGGGTCGGTGTGGACCCGATCGAGAATCTCGCCGCCCTCGCGTTTGTCGGCATCCTCGAGTAGGTCGGCGATCTGGGCCGGCTTGAGTGTGCTCACCCGGCCGCCCACTCGGCGTACCTCGATGGACTGGTTGTGACCGATCAGCGGCTCGAAGGCCTTCCAGTCCCTGCTCGCGTGCCCGTCGTGTGACTTGAGTAGACCGAACAGCCGGGCAGGCCGGCGGGTGTCGAGGCGAGCGAGCACCCACCCCGATCCGGTGTCCTCGAGTTCGACGTCGTAGGCGTGAATCAACTCGGCGGCGGGAACGTCGATCAGCCGGTGATCGAGTAGATCGGCGCGCAGCAGTACCTCACCGTCACGGCGCTCGAACCCTCGCAGGTCGACCTTGTTCTGCAACAGGTCGACGCGCTGCTGAGTGAGCGACGCTATCTGGCCGGTCGAGACGAACACCCGACGGCCGCCGACCCCGGCGACGAGACCGGTGACGGCGGGATAGCTTTCGGGCCCGCTCAATCGGACGATCACATCCTCGACTCGACCGACCTCGTCACCGTCACGCGCAATGATCGGGCGGCCCAGCAGCCCGGACAGGTGCATCACTGGACGGCCGACACCCGGGGCGTCCGCATCATTCGAGCCAGGACGGGGGACGTTGATGCTCATGGGATTTCACTTTCTTACCGAGATTCCTGTTGGGCCGGCAGGGCTGACCGCTGGCTGTCTCGCAGGTGGAAATGACCAAGGTGTGGCGAGGGCTGACGCAGGACGGTCCTGCGGCGGCGATCGCGACACCTACGGGAGGGCGCTGAAACGGCGCGCCGACAGACCACGTGCGGAAAAACGAGATGGTTGGAACGTCACGGAATTCTTCTCTCATTGGCCGCGGGGCAAGTTCCCACAAAACACTCACTCGCCACGAGCCACCCCAGGCAAACGATCCGAGTCGCTTCGCCGGGTGGGCAGTCAGTGAATGCCGACGGAATCGAGACCGCGACCGGTCAGGAACTGAAATGGCCGTCGATCCAGATGTTGATTGCCACTGGGACTCACCGAGTTCCTCACCTCCTCACAGCCGTGGCACGCGCGGGTGCCTAGTCGTCACTGCACGCGGGAGGACACCCGAACCCGTCAAGGCCTGGGTGTGCACCCCTCTCGTCAGAGCTTCGGCACTGCACGGCGTATCCGCCGCCCTTCCAGCCGCGGAAGCCGCTTGGGCTCAACCCTTAATCCGGGAGGAGCTGTCCTGACCCGGGGCGTCTTTCGACGTTCGGGGTCAGCGGCCTGTGTCCGTGCAGACGCCTCACCTAGCGAGGTGCTGCACTACCCATGCTGAACCCGTCGACCCGACCACGTCAAATGGGGAGCCATTTCCTGACCGATATCGAACGAAATGCCCGGATTAATCGGACATGAACTTCGCACGGATCCGATTCGAGATCCGAAATAGATATCTCAGGAAACCCGAACACGAATAGCGGCAATAACCGAATCAGAAATTGAGGATCACCATCGAGCACGTGAAGGATGTCCGCCACCATCAGGTCGCCGTCGACGCTCGGCCAGCTCGGTGTCAACGTGGCGGCGGGCCGACTCCACATGTGTACGAAGCCTGACAGCGACGACCGCCGACGCGTGAGTACTTCCTGATTCGGGCGTAACGTCCCGGCAGCGACCTCGTCACCGCGGCGCCGCACCCTTGGCGCATGGCGAGCACAGGTGAGGTGAAGCGGCGACTGCTGGTGATCGGCAACGGCATGGCGGGGGCGCGGACGGTCGAGGAGATCCTCGCCCGCGGCGGCCGCGACCAGTTCGACATCACGATGATCGGTGACGAGCCGTACGGCAACTACAACCGCATCATGCTCTCGCACGTGCTCGCCGGCGAGGCGGCCGCGGACGGCGACGAGATCGTTCTCAACCCGATGAGCTGGTACCGGGAGAACGGCGTCACACTGTTCTCCGGCGACCGGGCTGTGCGCCTTGACCGCTTCGCCAAGGCCGTCACCTGCGAGAGCGACCGAGTGGTCGAGTACGACATCCTGATCGTCGCGACCGGGTCGAACACCTTCTTCCCGAACATGGACGGCCTGCGCGAACCGGACGGACGGCTCGGGAGCGGGGTGTTCGGCTTCCGGACCATCGCGGACACCAACGGGATGCTGCAGCTCGCGCAGTCCCGGGACCGGGTGACCGCGGTCGTCATCGGCGGCGGGCTGCTCGGACTCGAGGCCGCGTACGGGCTGCGCACCCAGGGCCTGGCTGTCGATGTCGTGCACTCCCCCGGTCACCTGATGAACCAGCAGCTCGACGAGCGCGGCGGCGAGGTGCTGCGCGCGAAGATCGAGGCGCTCGGCGTGGGCGTGCACACTGCGATGCGCACCACCGCCGTGCTGCGCGACCCGTTCGGGGCGGTGACCGGGGTCGGGTTCACCGACGGCAGCAGCCTGCCCGCCGACATGGTGGTGGTCACCGCGGGCATCCGGCCGAACACCGAGCTGGCTCGCGCCGGCGGGCTGGTTGTCGAACGCGGCATCGTCGTCGACGACCAGATGCGCTGCGAGGACGAGGGTTCGGTGTACGCGGTCGGCGAGTGTGCCCAGCACCGCGGCGAGCTCTACGGTCTCGTCGCACCGGTGTGGGAGCAGGCCGTCGTCCTCGCCGAGCACCTCACCGGAGCGAATCCCGCAGCGGCATACCAGGGTTCGAGCTCGACGACGAAGCTGAAGGTGGCGGGCCTGGACGTCGCCGCGATGGGCGTCAAGGGGCCCGAACTCGACGGCGACGAGTTCGTCCAGTTCTACGACTCGCGGACGGGCGTCTACAAGAACGTTGTGGTCCGCGACGGCAAGCTGGTCGGCGCGACGCTGATGGGCGAGACCGGGAAGGCTGCCCTGCTGACCCAGGTGTTCGACGGGAAGGTCGAACTGCCGGAGGACCGGCTCTCGCTGCTGTTCGACCTCGCGGGCGCCACCGAGGCGGCGTCGGCGGCGGACCTGCCCGACGACACCCAGGTCTGCAACTGCAACGGCGTCACGAAGGCGGACCTGGTGGCGTGCGTGCACTCCGGCGCACAGACGCTGACCGAGGTCTGCGCGAAGACCCGCGCCGGCAAGGGCTGCGGCTCGTGCAAAGGCCTCGTCGCCGACATCGTTGCGTGCGCGGCCGGCGGGGCCCTCGCCGCCGATCCCGCGGCCGACTGGTACGTGCCGTGCATCCCGATGACCAAGGCGGAGCTCATCGCCGCGATCCGAGAGCGGGACCTGCGCGCGGTGTCTCGGGTGTTCGCCGAACTCGCCGAGGGCGGCCGCGAGGAGTCGACCGCGAAGATGCCCCTGGCGTCACTGCTGCGGGTGATCTGGGGTCCGGACTGGGTGGACGAGCGCGGCGCGCTGTTCATCAACGACCGGGTACACGCGAACATCCAGCGCGACGGCACGTTCTCGGTGGTCCCGCAGATGAAGGGCGGCGTCACCACACCGGACCAGTTACGCCGCATCGCCGACGTCGCCGACAAGTACGCGGTGCCGCTGGTGAAGGTGACCGGCGGCCAGCGCATCGACCTGCTCGGCATCAGGAAGGAGGACCTGCCAAAGGTGTGGGGCGATCTGGACATGCCGTCCGGGTACGCCTACGGCAAGAGCATGCGGACGGTGAAGACCTGTGTCGGCAGCGACTTCTGCCGTTACGGACTCGGCGACTCGACGAACCTCGGGATCGCGCTCGAGGAACGGTTCCAGGGCCTCGAGACCCCGGCGAAGCTCAAGCTCGCGGTCGCCGGCTGCCCCCGCAACTGCTCGGAGGCACTGTGCAAGGACCTCGGTGTCGTCGCGGTCGGCGACGGCCGCTGGGACGTCTACGTCGGCGGCGCCGCCGGCGCACACATCCGCAAGGGCGACCTGCTCGCCACCGTCGACTCGCCCGCCGCCGTGGTCGAGCTGGCGGGCCGGTTCGTCCAGCACTACCGCGAGGACGCGAAATGGCTCGAGCGCACCTACGACTGGGTGCCGAGGGTCGGCCTGGAACGACTGCAGGCGTTGTTGGTTCGAGACGAGGAGGGCATCGTGGCCGGGCTGGACGAGAGGATGGCGACCGCGGTCGCCGGGTACCGCGACCCGTGGCGGGAGCGCAGTGCACCGAGGTCGCCGGCGCAGTTCGCGCCGGCGCTGCCCCTGCTCCCGCTGCCGCAGGTACCGGTCCGATGACCGCGGTGACGGACCGCCAGGTGACGGTGGGCACGATCGGCGATCTCACACCGGGCGAGGGCCGCACCTACGTCGTCGACGGCAGGCAGGTGGCGGTGTTCCTGCTGGCCGACGGCACGGTGCGCGCGATGGACGCGGTGTGCCCGCACCGGGCAGGCCCCCTCGCCGACGGCCAGATCGACGGCACCGTCGTGACCTGCCCGCTGCACCAGTACGCCTTCCGGTTCGACACCGGGGCGTGCACCACGGAGTCCGTCGCACCGGTCCGCGTGTACCCGGCCGACGTGCACGACGGGGCGGTGGTCGTCCGGATCTGACGGCCCACCACCACTTGCACTGTCGCACTTCACCCTTCGAGAGGCTTTCATGTCCCAGACCACCGGCAAGCTGGACGCCGACGCGCTGCTGCGCTTCGGCAAGCACTTCCAGCGCGGCGAGGCGTCCACCGATCTGCGCACACTGCACCAGATCGGCGGGCGCACCTCCGACGACTTCTACCGGGACCGGATGTCCTACGACAAGGTGGTGCGCTCCACCCACGGCGTGAACTGCACCGGTTCCTGCTCCTGGAAGATCTACGTCAAGGACGGGATCATCACCTGGGAGGCGCAGCAGACCGACTACCCGTCGATCGGACCCGACAAGCCCGAGTACGAGCCACGCGGCTGCCCGCGCGGGGCCTCGTTCTCCTGGTACACCTACTCGCCGGCCCGGGTCCGCTACCCGTACGTGCGCGGGGTGCTGCTCGAGATGTACCGGGAGGCGAAGGACCGACTCAAGGATCCGGTACTCGCGTGGGAGGACGTCGCGTCCGACCCGGAGAAGTCCCGGCGCTACAAGTCCGCCCGCGGCAAGGGCGGATTCGTCCGCGCCGAATGGTGGGAGGCCGCCGAGATCGTCGCCGCGGCCCACGTGCACACCATCAAGAGGTACGGCCCCGACCGCGTCGCCGGGTTCTCGCCGATCCCGGCCATGTCGATGGTCAGTCACGCGGTCGGCACCCGGTTCATCTCGCTGATCGGCGGCGCCATGCTGTCCTTCTACGACTGGTACGCCGACCTGCCCGAGGCCTCGCCGCAGGTGTTCGGCGACCAGACGGACGTGCCCGAATCCGCCGACTGGTTCGACGCCGGCTACCTGATCATGTGGGGCTCGAACGTCCCGGTCACCCGAACCCCGGACGCGCACTACATGACCGAGGCCCGCTACCGCGGACAGAAGGTGGTCGTGGTCTCCCCCGACTACGCCGACAACACGAAGTTCGCCGACCAGTGGCTGCCCGCGCGGCCGGGCACCGACGGCGCACTCGCGATGGCGATGGGGCACGTGATCCTGCAGGAGTTCTTCGTCGAGAAGAACACCGAGCGGTTCACCGACTACGTCAAGAAGTACACCGACCTCCCGTACCTGATCACGCTCGACGAGCGGGCCGACGGGTACGTGCCCGGAAAGTTCCTCACCGCAGCCGATCTCGGCGACACCACCGAGGGCGCCGAGCACAAGACCGTGCTCCTGAACGCGGACACCGGCGAGACCGTGGTACCGGGCGGCTCCCTCGGGCATCGCTTCACCGAGTCCGGCAAGGGCAACTGGAATCTCGACCTGCACGGCGTCGATCCGCTGCTGACCATGTACGACGACCCCGACATGGCGGCGAACGCCGTGCCGGTGGACTTCCCTCGTTACGACACCTCCGTGCCCGGCGTGCTGCGTCGCGGCGTGCCCACCCGCACGGTGGGCGGCCGGCCCGTCACCACCGTGTTCGACCTCATGCTCGCCCAGTACGGTGTCGGACGTCCCGACCTGCCCGGCACGTGGCCGACCGGATACGACGACCCCGACGAGCCCTACACCCCGGCCTGGCAGGAGGCCGTCACCGGCGTGCCCGCGGCCGCCGCGGCCCGGGTCGCCCGCGAGTTCGCCGACAACGCCGACCGTTCCGGCGGCCGCTCGATGATCCTGATGGGCGCCGGCACCAATCACTGGTTCCACTCCGACCAGATCTACCGGTCGTTCCTGACCCTCACCATGCTCACGGGCTGCCAGGGCGTCAACGGCGGCGGCTGGGCGCACTACGTCGGCCAGGAGAAGTGCCGTCCGGTGACCGGCTGGGCCACACTGGCTTTCGGCTCCGACTGGTCCAGGCCCGCCCGTCAGATGCAGGGCACCATCTTCTGGTACCTGGCCACCGACCAGTGGCGCTACGACCCGTTCACCGCGGAGGTGATGTCCTCGCCGCTCGCGGACGGAAAGTTCGCCGGCCGCACAGCCGCGGACAACATCGCCCTCGCCACCCGCCTCGGCTGGATGCCGAGTTACCCGACGTTCAACCGCAATCCGCTGGACCTGGCGGACGAGGCCGACCGGCTCGGCAAGGACGCCGCCACGCACGTCGTCGACGGCCTCGAGACCGGTCACCTGCAGTTCGCGGTCGAGGATCCGGACGCGCCGGAGAACTTTCCACGATGCCTGACGGTGTGGCGGTCGAACCTGCTCGGCTCGTCCGCCAAGGGCAACGAGTACTTCCTCAAACACCTGCTGGGCGCCGACTCGAATCTCAACGCCCGTGACTCCGAGGGCATCCGGCCCGAGGAACTGATCTGGCGGGACGAGGCCCCGGCGGGCAAGCTCGACCTGCTCACCACGCTGGACTTCCGGATGACGAGCACCACCTTGTTTTCGGACGTCGTGCTGCCCGCCGCCACCTGGTACGAGAAGCACGACCTGTCCAGCACCGACATGCACCCGTTCGTGCACGCCTTCTCACCCGCCATCTCCCCGCCGTGGGAGACGAAGACCGACTTCGAGGCGTTCCATCGCATCGCCCGCGGGTTCAGCTGGCTGGCCGAGAAACACCTCGGCACCCGGCGCGACATCGTCGCGATGCCGCTCACCCACGACACCGCGGATGCCACCGCCCAGCCCGGCGGGCGGGTGCTGGACTGGAAGCGCGGTGAGTGCAAACCGATCCCGGGCAAGACGATGCCCAAGCTCGTGGTCGTCGAGCGCGACTACTCGGCGATCGCGGAGAAGCTCGGTGCTCTCGGCCCGCTGGTCGAGGAACTCGGGCTCACCACCAAGGGTGTGACCACCCACCCGACCGAGGAGGTCGAGTACCTGCGCGGGGTCAACGGCACCGTCGCGAGCGGCGTCGCGGCCGGCAGGCCCTCGCTGGCCAAGGACAAGCACGCCTGCGAGGCGATCCTCGCGCTCTCCGGCACCACCAACGGCCGCCTCGCCACCCAGGGCTTCGAGCACCTGCAGGAGCGGACCGGCACGCAGCTCGTGGACCTGGCCGCCGAGAACGAGGGCACCCGAATCCGGTTCGCGGACACCCAGGCCCGGCCGGTCCCGGTGATCACCTCACCGGAGTGGTCGGGCAGCGAGACCGGCGGCAGGCGGTACTCGCCCTTCACCATCAACACCGAACGGCTCAAGCCCTGGCACACGCTCACCGGAAGGCAGCACTTCTACCTCGACCACGACTGGATGTCGGAACTCGGTGAGCAACTGCCGATCTACCGTCCGCCGCTGGACATGACCGCGCTGTTCAGCGAGCCCGCGGTCGGGGAGGCGCACGGCAACGGCGTCGGCGCCGCCGTCACCGTCCGGTACCTCACCCCGCACTCGAAGTGGTCGATCCACTCGGCCTACCAGGACAACCTGCACATGCTCACCCTCTCGCGCGGCGGTCAGTCCATCTGGATGTCGGACGTGGACGCCGCCAAGATCGGTGTGGCGGACAACGACTGGATCGAGGCGACCAACCGCAACGGCATCGTGGTGGCCCGCGCGATCGTCAGCCACCGGATGCCCGAGGGCACGGTGTTCATGTATCACGCCCAGGACCGGGCAGTTGGGGTGCCGAGGACGGAGCGGACCGGCAAGCGGGGCGGCATCCACAACGCCCTCACCCGGCTGATGATCAAGCCCTCGCACCTGATCGGCGGCTACGCACAGCAGTCCTTCGCCATGAACTACCACGGCCCGACCGGCAATCAGCGCGACGAGGTCACCACGATTCGCCGCCGCGACCAGGAAGTGACGTACTGATGAGAGTTATGGCGCAGATGGCCATGGTGATGAACCTGGACAAGTGCATCGGCTGCCACACCTGCAGCGTCACCTGCAAGCAGGCATGGACCAACCGCGGCGGTGTCGAGTACGCCTGGTTCAACAACGTGGAAACCCGCCCCGGACAGGGATATCCGCGGCAGTACCAGGACCAGGAGAAGTGGAAGGGCGGCTGGACGCTGAACAAGCGCGGCAAGCTGACCCTGAAGAGCGGTTCTCGGATCAGGCGACTGCTCAACATTTTCGCGAACCCGGACCTGCCGACCGTGTCGGACTACTACGAGCCGTGGACCTACGACTACGACAACCTGCTGGCCTCGCCGGCCATCGACACCGTCCCGGTGGCGAAGCCGAAGTCGCTGCTCACCGGCGAGGACACCAAGGTCACCTGGGGCGCGAACTGGGACGACGACCTGGGTAGCGGACCGGAGCAGGTGGGGCGGGACCCCATGCTGGCCAAGGTGTCCGACAAGGTCAAGCTCGAGTTCGAGCAGACGTTCATGTTCTACCTGCCGCGGATCTGCGAGCACTGCCTGAACCCGGCGTGCGCGGCCTCGTGCCCGTCCGGCGCGATCTACAAGCGCTCCGAGGACGGCATCGTCCTCGTCGACCAGGACAAGTGCCGGGGCTGGCGGCAATGCGTCACCGGCTGCCCGTACAAGAAGATCTACTTCAACCACAAGACGGGCAAGGCCGAGAAGTGCACGTTCTGCTACCCGCGGATCGAGGTGGGCATCCCGACCATCTGCTCGGAGACCTGCGTCGGCCGACTGCGGTACATCGGGGTGATGCTCTACGACGCCGACGCGGTCCTCGATGCCGCCTCGGTCACCGACGACAAGGATCTGTACCCGTCACAGCTGGGGGTGTTCCTCAACCCGCACGACCCGCGAGTGGTCGCCGAGGCCGAACGGGCGGGCATCTCGTCCGAGTTCATCGAGGCGGCGCAGAACTCACCGGTCTACAAGCTGATCGTCGACTACCAGGTGGCGCTGCCGCTGCATCCGGAATACCGCACCATGCCGATGGTCTGGTACATCCCGCCGCTCTCGCCGATGGTCGAGGCGCTCTCGGACACCGGTCACGACGGCGAGGAGGCGGACAACCTGTTCGGCGCCATCGATGCGCTGCGGATCCCGATCGAATACCTGGCGGCACTCTTCACCGCCGGTGAGGTCGGTCCGGTGCGGGCGTCGCTGCAGCGGCTTGCGGCGATGCGCGCGCACATGCGCCGGGTGAACCTGGGCGAGCCGACCCGACCGGAGGTCGCCGAGGCGGTGCGCCTGTCACCCCAGGACCTGACCGCGATGTATCGGTTGCTCGCGCTGGCCAAGTACGAGGACCGCTACGTGATCCCCACCGGAGCCGGCTCGGACGCGCACCGTCTCGACGCGCTCGCCACCGGCTGCAGCCTCGACGAGGACGGCGGACCAGGCATGACGGCCTTCGACGTGATGGCCGACAAGTTCCACCTGACCGAACAGGCGCAGGACACGAATTCGACTGCGGCGCCGGAGAACAAGTCGGGGCGGATCAACCTGCTCAACTGGGACGGCAGGAGCACCGAGGGGCTCGTCCCCACCGGGGTGGGCGGCACCGCCGCCGGCCGCGAGGACGCCTGATGGGCGCGCTCGGGTTGCGCCGCCGGGCCACGGGGAGGCTGCGCAGCACCTCCGACGCACTGTCCGAGCGGGACCAGCGGCTGGTGTGGCGGATCGCCGCCCTGCTGTTGGACTACCCGACGGAACAGACGCTCGGCATGCTGCGCGACCTCCGGGACGCCGCCGCCACGGTGTCGGGACCGGCGAGCGAGCACCTGCTCGGATGCATCGCTTTCATGCAGGCGACGCCCCGGATCGAGCTGTCCGCGTTGTACGTCGAGACGTTCGACCTGCGGCGGCGCAGCAGCTTGCACCTGTCGTACTACGCCTACGGCGACACCCGCAACCGCGGAATGGCGTTGCTGCGCTTCAAGAACGCCTACCGAAACGCCGGCGTCGCACTCGGCGAGCACGAGCTGCCCGACTACCTGCCGGTGGTGCTCGAGTTCGCCGCCACCACCGACGCCGCGCGCGGATACCGGCTGCTCGTGACGCACCGCGCCGTCGTCGAGGTGCTGCGACTGTCCCTGCACGACAGCGGGTCCCCCTTCGCCGGGGTGCTCGACGCGGTCTGCGCGACCGTGCCCGGCCTCGACACCGACGATCGGCGGCAGGTGGCGAAGCTCGCCGCCGAGGGACCGCCGGAGGAGGCGGTCGGCCTCGACACCTACGCACTCGATCCCGCCCTGCACCCCCACGTCGATCACTACCCCGAGATCGGAGAACGACGGTGACCACGCTGCTCTGGCTGACGCTGCCGTACATCGCCCTGACGTCCTTCGTGGTGGGCCACATCTGGCGTTACCGCAAGGACCAGTTCGGCTGGACGACGCGGTCCTCGCAGATGTACGAGAGCCGGCTGCTGCGCCTGGGCAGCCCGCTGTTCCACTTCGGGATCCTGGCCGTGCTCGCCGGTCACGTCGGGGGCGTGCTGATCCCGGCCGCGTGGACCGAGGCCGTCGGCCTGTCCGACCACTCCTACCACCTGATGGCGGTCGGTCTCGGCGTGCCCGCGGGGATCGCGACCGTGGTGGGTCTGGCGATCCTGCTGTACCGGAGGATCACGGTGGTCACCGTCCGCCAGGCGAGCAGCACGAGTGACAAGGTCATGTACGCACTGTTCGTCGTCGTTATCGCCAGCGGGATGTTCAACACCATGGGCGAGAACCTGATCCTCGGCAAGTACGACTACCGGTCCACCGTGTCGCCGTGGTTCCGCAGCCTCTTCTCGCTGAGCCCGCAACCGGATCTCATGGTCGGGGTGCCGTGGAGTTTCCAATTGCACGGATTGGCCGTTTTGGCGTTGCTCGCGATCTGGCCGTACACCCGCCTGGTGCACGTATTCAGCGCACCCGTCGGATATCTCGGTCGGCCGTATGTCGTGTACCGCAGCAAGGACCCCCGCCGACCTGGGGGAAACCGGTACGACCGGGCCTGGGAATCCGCGAACGGAAACAGGTCGTGAACGCAACGCAGAATAGCGCGCGAACGTCGCACCTATCGACTAGCGTCTGAATGGAATCGGGGGTCCACCGTTGAGCTGGTGACCAGGCGCGACAACGCGCTCGGGACAACGACCGAACGAGTGAGGATTTTCATGACGGAGATTCGCAGGCATCGTCGGATTCGCAAGGTCAACACGAAGCGCGCAGTCGCGGCGGCGGGGGTTACCGTGCTCGGCCTGGTGCTCGGCACCGGAACAGCCGCCGCGGGCGTGGACAACGCCAACAGCCTCGTCGACTTCAGCGGCGACCGGGTCGAGGTCTCCCAGGGCGACACCTCGATCAACGCGGTACCGCCGCTGGACAGCTCGCCGCTGAGCCGCGAGTTCTTCCACAACGGCTACGCGGAGGTCCAGATCACCGGCCCCAACGCGGCCGATGCGAAGGGCACCAAACTCTCCTTCGGATACCAGCTGGGCTACCCGATCGCCATCACCGGCGCGACCATCCAGCTCAACACCCCGGGCCTGGGCTTCGAGCTCGAACACAGCAACAATGCCCTCCTCGGCCTGGGCGGCGGCACCCCACCCGCCCTGGCATTGAATGCGAACAACCGAGGAGAGCTGCTGGGCGACTTCATCCCCCAGCAGAACTTCACCTTCGACCTGCAGCCCGGAGGCATCACCGACGTGCCCATCGTCAAGGACAAGTCCTTCGACGGGCCCGGGGCCAGGCTTCGTATCGCGGGCATCCACGGCAGCGTGTCCGGCGCGATCGGCCAGGTGACCATCCGGCCGTACGCCCGGGCCGAGACCGACGCCGGCGACATCGTGATGACCTACGGCGCGCCGGTTCCGCTCTAGGTCGCACACCGGGACCGGAATCGCCCACCCCGCCAGTGGC